>JALSQH010000061.1 GCA_026985515.1 bacterium | reverse complement strand
AATCGGTACTTATTTTACCCGGCTTTTTCAATTCTTCCTGAAGATAGAGAGGGAGAGTAAAAATGCTTCTGATAAATCCGGGATAGAAAAATTTAAGGGATAAATTTCTTCTCTTAATCTCTTTTTCCAGTTCCTCCTCAGTTACATCTGAAGGTTGCTTTGATTTAGATGCAATGACAAAGGACCAGAGCGACTGGAAAGACATCATGAAGGTAAGATAGATATCCACAAAGGGGAAAACTTCTTTAAGTGTTCTGTAAAGGGTTGTGGGCAAATTGTAGTAAAAGATATCTGCACTGCCTGATTGAGCTACAAGTATGCCATCATCTGTCAGAATATCAAAAATTCGGGAGTAGAATTCCTTCGTGAAAAGATAAACAGAGGGACCCTCCTCAAGGGGCTCAGTGAGGTCAGAAATCACCACATCAAACTTCCTGTCAGTCTCAAAGACATATTTTCTGGCATCTTCAAAAATTACCCTGCTCCTTGGATCATCAAAGGCTCCTCTGTGCCACTTCTCCAGATACTTTTTGCAAACAGAAACCAGTTCCTCATCAATATCAACCATCACGACTTCTTTTACATCTGGATGAAGCAGGACCTCTCTCAATGTTGCACCTTCACCACCACCTATTATGAGAACTCTTTCAGGTGATGGATGTAAAAGCATTGCAGGATGAACAAGCATCTCATGGTAGATAAACTCATCAATCTCAGCAGATTGAATCTTTTCATCAAGGAAGAGCACCCTTCCAAATTCACATGTATCAACTATATCTATCTTCTGAAACTCAGATTTCCCCTGATAAACAAAATTCTCAACCCTGTAAAAATAGCTTAAACTATCCCCCATCGTTTCTACATACCACACCGGTGGACACTTTTTTTCCATAATAAACCTCTTTTTATGAATCTTACGCTATTACAGCCCTGGAGTCTGTTGTAACCTTTTCAGATTCCACAGGCAATTCCGATTCCTTTTCCCTGAGTACGCCCCTCTTCAACTCAAAGAGAGTCATCTTCTCCGGTTTGAAATATTTCTCAAGTACCTCCAGAGCCTTCTCCACATCCACCTCATCACTGCAGTAGAATAGATCCACTGCAGCGTAACCATTCTCCGGCCATGTGTGGATTGTGTAGTGGGATTCCTCAATGATGATTACTCCAGAAACACCATGTGGCTGGAATTGATGGAAGAATGAACCAATTGAATGTGCATGAGATTTTAATGCCGCTTCCTGGAGGGCCTTTTCAACATAATCGCGGCTGGTGAGGGTTTTTGGATCACATCCATAGAGCTCCACGATCAACTGGGTTCCAAGTGCCTTTTTCACTTCATCATACCTCCTGGTTAGGGTTTTCACCAATTGTCAAGGTATAAAAGCCCGCAAAAACAGATACGCTTGTCGGCTTCACCGTCACGCATACCTTTCTTCACCTCCTTTCCCTGGAAACTGTAATTAGGTATTATATTTAAAAGGTTTTAGTTGTCAAGGGAAGATCAGGTTTTCCATTTGCATAATTCCCCCTTTTGTTAGAAAATTATAGTATGATTGAGGGAAGGTTGTTCATACTGGGTTTTGAGGGATATGATACTGAAAGCGCAAGAGAATTCTGCAGGAACTACAATCCTGCCGGGTGGATCATCTTCAAAAAGAACATCTACGACCGGGAGCAGCTTGTTCAGATGATTGAGGAACTTAAGGCCATTTGCTCTCCATTTCCCGTTTTCATCGCAGTCGATCAGGAAGGTGGCAGGGTCAACAGACTGCCTGAAAAATTTCCCCCGGCAAGAGAAATGGCAGAAATATTTTCATCTTCTCCCGAAAAATTCAGGGAGACAATCGGGAGAATGGCTGATCTATTAAGAAAGTGTGGATTCAATCTCAACCTTGCACCTGTGCTTGATGTTGCAATCGTTGAAAGTGATGTGATAGGAGACAGAGCTTTTTCATCCTCCCCGGAAGTGGTAAAAGAAATCGGGAAAGAGTGGATTAGCATCTTCAGTGAAAGGCAAATCTTCTCCTGTGGTAAGCATTTTCCCGGTCATGGAGGGGTTGTGGCAGATTCTCATCAAATGTTGCCACATGATCATGTGAATTACGAAAAATGGAAGGAGCTGTATTTCCCACCATTCAGAGAAAATTTTCAGAATCTTGATTTTATCATGACAACTCATGTGGCTTTTGACTTTATTGATCCTGTTCTGCCTGCATCCCTTGCACCCACCACGGAAAAGCTTTTGAGGGAAGAGGGTTTTTCAGGATTCATTGTTTCAGATGATCTTTACATGAAGGCAGTGAAGGATAATTTTTCCCCCCACGATACAGTCAAACTCCTGCTTTCCAATCACACAGAACTATGGATAATCTCCGGTGATCTAATATATTACGACGAAATTTACGGTGCACTCTACGACCTCAAATGGAAAAGTGAGGTAAGGGACTTCCTGATTTATCAGAGGAAAAAGTTAGAAAAGTTCTGGTTGAAAAATTATGGCAGAAATCATCATTGATTTATCTGATAGAAAAGCCACAGAGAGAGAAATAAGTGGAGGTAAGGGCTCATCCCTCGCTTATTTATACAGAAAGGGTTTAAATGTACCACCTGCCGTCATTCTCACCACAAACTTTACACAGAAGGTTTTCCAGGCAGCCCAAATGGAAAATCTTATAGAAAGAATCAGGAGAGGAGATTATTCAGCTTCTGAAAAAGCAAGGGAAAAACTGGACTCAATAAACTTTAAAACCTTGATGGGAGTAGAATGGGAAAATCTCCTAAAGATAATCAAGAAATGGAAAACAATCGCCGTGAGAAGTTCGATCCTCTATGAAGATACCTCCGCATTCTCCATGGCGGGACAGGGTGAATCGGTAGTGGGTGTTGATTCAAAAGAGGAAGAAGTAACTGCTGCAATCAAAACTGTCCTCAAATCCTTTTTCAATCAGGGAATCATTCAACACATGGAGAGATATGGTGAAGATACTTTAAGAGGAGCAATAATCCTGCAAAAATTTATACCTGGTGAATACTCAGGCGTTATCTTCACCAGGATGAATGGCAGGATGATAATTGAGTATGTACCTGGAATCGCATCTCCTCTTGTTCAGGGAGAGGTGGAACCGGGAAGATATGAGGTAACTCATGAGGGAAAGATTATTCAGCAAAAAATTCCAGAAAAATTCAGGGTAATCTTTTATCAAAATGGCCTGAAAAAAATGGAGGTGGGTAAGAAGCCTCTGCCTCATAACATTATCAGAGAACTTATCCAGACGGGGAAGAAAATTGAAGAGATCTACAGTTCACCAAGGGATATTGAGTGGACCTACTGCTGTAACCAGATATACATTCTTCAGGCTAGACCCATAACCCACAGGGAGGACTTCAGTCAATACCACTGGTCCCGCATCCTGGGTGAAGAATTCTGGTCGGGGAAGGTGAGTCCGGTTATGTTTTCCCTTGTTGGAAAAGCAATTGAAGATTCTATGATAAAAAAACCACTTAAAGCACTTCTGGGGCGAGAATTAAGTGATATACCTGGCATCGCTCTGTTTCACGACCATATATACATCAACCTTGACCTTCTCAAACAGGCTTTCGGGATAATTCCCCGATGGGCTCTGACAGAGGAGCTTCTATCAATGTTTCCCCCATCAATGAAGGAAGAAATCAGAAAAAACTCTTCACCCCTGCCTGCAAAACTCCCTGTTGCCATGATAAGGTTTCTGATGGCACGGCTTCCCTGGTATTTTCACAGCAACTATCTGATTTTTCAAAAATTCGTTGAGGAAAATACACTCAAATGGCTCGACTTCTCGCTTCCGACAGGGAAAAACGAACTTCTGGAAAGCATGTATAAAATCGAAGAAGAACTTAGGGAGTTCCTCTCCATAGTGGTGTGGGGGGTAACCTACGCCTACATAGGTGTTCCCCTGACATTGAAAATTTTTGAAAAAATGACTGGAAGAAAATTTGCAAAAAGCTACTCTCATATTCTTTTCTCTGGACTTAAGGGTGATATTAACACCACCTTTATGAAAGAAATGAAAAAAATCAGGGAAAATCTCCCAGAGGAGTGGGAAAAAATTTCCACACCTGAGGAACTGGAAAATATGAAGAAAAAATATCCAGAATTTGCCAGAGAATGGGAAAATTTCATAAGAAAGTACCGTCACCGTTCAGAAGAAAGGGACCTTCTCATACCAAGATGGGAAGAGGATGAGATCCTTGTCCTTAAAATCATAAAATCTTCCTCAATTCCGCCACTCGAAGAGAGAAGTACTGGAGAAACTCTCAGAATTCTTAAACAAAGGGCAAAAGAGGAAAGGGTTAAATGGAGGATAATCTACTATCCACCCTTTCTCCTGTTTCTGTGGTTATCACGCACCTATTTGACCATGAGGGAGAATATGAGATTCTATGCTGATATTTACCTCCTTGCCTTCAGGAAAATTCTTCTGAAAATTGCTGAGAAACTGATGGAGGAGGGGGTGCTTGGGGACAGAGAAGAGATATTTTTCTTGACTTTTGATGAGATAAAAGAAATCATCATCAACGGAAATACTGATCCTGTAAAACAGATTGAAGAGCGGAAAGAAAAATTTTTTCAATCAGAATCACCGCCAGATTACATACTGGGGGGGAAACCCTTCGAAGTCCCGGCAGGGAATCTGGAACATTTAACTGGAGAAACCATAAGCCCCGGTTACGCGAGGGGAAAAGTGAGAATCATTCGTTCCCTCGATGATTTTTTTATGGTGGAAGAGGGTGAAATAATAGTAATGAGCAACATTGATCCCTCATGGAGTTCTCTGATCGGGAAAGTATCTGGAGCAATATTTGAGGTGGGTGGGCTACTCTCACATGGTGCCATAATTGCAAGGGAATTCAAAATACCTGCCGTGGCAGGCGTAAAAGATGCCACGAAAAAATTAAAGGACGGTGAAGAGGTAATCCTCGACGCAACTGCGGGCTACATTACAAGGATCAACTCTCAAAAATAACCTCTGTCCCTGAACCACCTGACTGCATCAACAATTGTCTCTGAAAGTGGCCTGCTCGTATGCCCCAGTTCTCTCCGCGACTTTGAATCGTCGTAGTACCAGTAGTAACCTGCCATCAGCCCAACTCCATGATCAATGGGAGGATTTTTGAGCAGCACGTCCATCACTTCTCCCGCAATTCTTATTACTGGAGCGGGAACAATAAATCGGGGGGGGCTTCTCCCCGTCAATCTGGCCACCTCTCTGAGAAAATCAAAGTAGGTAATGTTGGTACCGCCAATAATATACCTCTCACCTACCTTTCCCTTTTCATACCCCAACCTCAATCCCCTTGCGGTATCTCTCACATCAATCACATTGAATCCCCCTGGAGCTGCTGCAGGGATCCTCCCCCTCATAAATTCCACCAGTAATCTGGAGGAGGATATATACTCATCGCCGGGACCGAGACAGAAAGTTGGATAGACATAAATTACCGGTAACCCCCTATCCAGATAGTTAATTGATTCCATCTCTGCAGCCCTCTTGGCTCTGAAGTACGCAATTTTTAAATGACCAAGATTGTATTTAACATTCTCATCTGCCGGGTGCTCTCTGTTTCCCACACCAAGAGCAAAAATGGAGGCAAGGTAGAGAAATCTTTTTACACCTGCTTTCAGTGCATTTTCAAAAACATTTTTAGCTCCAATGTAATTGATTTCATACATAAACTTCTCATCTCTTCTTCTTGTGGAAATTACTCCCGCCAGGTGAAAAACTCCATCCACTCCCTCAAAAGCAGGGGATAGAGTATCATACACAAGTACATCTCCTACCACTTCCTCAACCTCACCACACCACTCCACCTTCCCTTTCTTTCTAACCAGTACCCTGACCTCATACCCATTTCTAAGAAGTTCTTCCACAAGATTCCTCCCAATGAAGCCTGTGGCTCCCGTTACAAGGACCTTTTTCATCTGATCCTCCTGAAAATAATGGAATTTAAAATTGCAATTAAATACCAGGGGTTGCTCTCCTGAATGAAGAACCCGCTTCCCGGCAATTCAAAGATTCGTTTATCTGCAAAATATTCACCCTTTGCCTTCTCAAAACCTGCAAGATCCGGGTCCCAAACTATTAAAACTTTCCCTCCATAAAGAAATGGGGAAAAATTGCATCTGAAAAAATCAGGGATTCTCCTGCCCCGTCTTCCCCAGTAATACAGGTATGACCGAAATATAATCTCCTCAGCCTTTCCATCTGAGAAGATGTAGCTGAAAAATTCATCAAGCCACCACTTACCAGTAATGGGGAAGAAGAGATTAAAGAGCAGGGGAAAGTAAACCAGTTTAAGGTGGGATGGTAACTTCAGGCAGCCGGGATTGATGAGCATGAGATAATCTGGATAAATTCCCCTTTTTGATAGGAGAAAACTTCCTCTTTCCCCCTCCGGACCCATTAAAACTACTATGACCCTTCTCCCAATCTTTTTAAAATTCTCCACATGCTCAATCCAGGGGTCATCAAAATTTTGAAAATATACGTCTGCCTTTAATTTTGACAGTAACCTCCATGTTAGCCTTGGTTCCACACCTCCCACACCAAAAATTGCATCTGAATAGAGGGAAGTGGTGATATACAGTGAAATAAAAATTATTACCAATAACTTTCTAACAAAAGGAAAACCCACCAGTGCTATTTTACCATAAAAGTGACACTTTTTAAAATTAACTCATTCAAATTGAAGGAGATTTTTCCTTCCCTTCATTCTGTTCTTAAATGTCACAAAAGCTTCATACCCGTAGGGGGAGATAAGATTGGCCACTTTCTCCATTAAACGGAGTGACTCCTCATGATTTTCCCTGAAATTATTTTTCCCCCTCCTTCTGAGAAGAAGAATCCTTGAACTCAACACACTCTGGAGAATCACCATACTTGTTTTAACATCACCATTTTTGTAAAAAAGCCCAGCAAGGCTCATCTCCCTTAACATCCTGTCAAGACCTCTTGAGTTACCAATAAATTCAGTGATTTTTCTCCAGTCTTGCTCACGGATGGCAATATCAACTTCAAGTAAACGTAACTTTCCACAATCAGGGAACTCCTCCTTTGCTTCAGAAAGTAACTCCTTCCCCTCATCTCTCTCCCCAATCTCCAGGTAATAGATTATCCTGTTTATGATCAGTTCAATAAACATGTCTTCATCCTCACACAGATCCATCGCCAGATCAAAGAACCTTTCCGCACTCCTCCTCTTTCCGGAATAACCTGCATAAAGGGCAATTATCTGAAAAAGAACGGGATGTCTCACAAGACCATAAGTCTTTACAAATCGCAAAATCTTTTGCTTAACCAGAGTCAATGAAAGTGGCGTATGTTTTACGAGTAAATCCCCCACCTCTTCACCAAGTTCAAAAACTTCGTCCATCACAGCCTCCAGATTTTTCTTGCAAATTTTACGACAATTATTGATGATGTCAAGTTAAATTTACCACTATTCAGAGCGGATTTTCTGAAAACAAAAAAAAGGGGGGAAACCACCCCCTCTTATCTTGTGAGATATATGTCGAGATAGAATGGAGTTCCGCTATTTCTGAAGAGAATCTGAGGTGCAAACCCTGCCACATAGTGATCAACACCAGTTCCATAAACAGAGTCAGCTCTGAGATAGTCCTGATCTCCGTTTACGAAGAGTGCAAGGGGAATATTGTAGAACCAGCATCCCAGCTCAGGTACCTCAACACCCATGTAGAGGGTGTTATCTTTGATGTAGAATACGCTCCTGTCGTAGGTGGTTCCATTGAATACATAGAGAAGCTGGGGAGGCATATCCCTATTGCCAGGTGCATAGGATGGAGAATCGTCACAGGGGAGCATTCTACCATCGGGAAGTGAAGAGGAAAAAGAATCAGACCTTATACTTCTCACAAAGAAGTCTCCAGTTGAGGTTGAATAACCCACCACTGCAATACCTGGATCAGAGGGATCGCCATACCTCAGAATATACGGT
Source organism: bacterium (assembly GCA_026985515.1). GTDB lineage: Bacteria > JALSQH01 > JALSQH01 > JALSQH01 > JALSQH01 > JALSQH01. Next base: position 9,160 of record JALSQH010000061.1, on the reverse strand, counting down.
TTAGTCCCACCGGGTATTGATAAAGGACTATCATCTGACACGGTTCCATTAACAATTTCAGCCAATCTAATTCTCCCGAGAGCTGTATAGACCAGGTCGGCAGTAAAGTCACTTCCATTCCAGAATCCCTCTATATCAAGAAGAATGGCTGAAGGCGTTGCTCCAAGGCTTAGAGAGTTACATGTAAAATCTCCCCATCCAGAACCAACAGTATAATCAGACTGACAGAGAGAAACATTCCTGGAATTATCAATGTACGCCACAATCACCCTGTCACTGGTACCACTTCCAATACTGGGTACATAGGCAAGGGAGGCAAAGGCAGGATTGACACTGGAGGCAATGGTTTTTGAAGAATAATTAGACTTATCTTCCCCGCTCGAGTAAAAAACAAGGTCACTGCCGTCACTCACTCCTACGGAGATAAAAAATCTTTTTCCATTGCTGGTAGAGATATAATCAGAATCAAATATATTAAAACCAGATGCGCTACTGCCGATTTTCGCTACAGATGCAGAAATCTGTAATCCATAAACACCTGCTCCACCCCTCTTAAACCCACTTGCCATTACATTCACATTACCTGTTTCATCCTCAAAGAGGTCAAATCCACCATTTCTTATAACAGGCAGCAAAGGAAGATGGTAATCCTGATTCTCCTCAATCACACTTGCACTGAATGGATCTGATGAAAAGGGTACTCCCTCGTAACTCTTCAAATCCTGATTCCAGGCAGAGATGAAAAGCTTTCCGCCAGAAGAGATAAAGGCTGAAGTACTTTTCACCCCCAACAAAGGATAATCAAATGCTCTATTGAGAAAATCTGGATAATTTTCAATAGTAACTGTTACAGGATTTGCTCCATCCATATACAAGCCAGTCAGTTCTCCCTCAGTAAAAATGATACCACTTTCATTCACATACCTCACCACCTCCCATCTGTCCCCATCAAGCACGATCGCAGGAGAGTTGAGGAGCAGTGCTTTATTTATGCTGTACTCCTTACCAAAGGTCTGGACGGTGGGAATAGTTGAATCTTCAGGATAAATCTTGAGAACTCCTCTGAAGGTATAGTCAGCCTCATTTCTCCTGTAGAAAATGTACCCCTTCCCACTGTCAGAGATCTCAAAGGCAGGTGGGGAGAGGGTGTAACCGCTATTCTGATCAACAGTGAAAAAGCTCCAGTTGCCATTATCTTCCCTTCCATACACAATCTGCGCAGCAGGTATGCTGAAGCTGAAGTAGTAACATACAACCTCACCCCTGTTTGAGACTGGATTGTATCTTGCAACGATTTTCAGGGGAATGTAATCAGCCGGAGCGGTGGTTATCTCCCTTTTATAACTCAGGGTACCACTCACTGTGTTGTAAACTGCCTCTGTGAGGGTAACCTCATGTGTTACCTCAAAGTAGAAGAAGTGGAGATTATCCCCTTCCCTGTACAGGGAGGTTGCGAAGTAGACTGAGAATCTGCTGTTTGAATCTATATCTGCAATTGTGGTGATTCTTCTCACATAAGTCACATTTCCGTCAAAGTGGTAGAGATTCAATCCGGCTTTATCCCACAGGGAAAAGAGAGATACATAGTAACCCCCACTTCCATCATCCGTCACATCAAAGGATGAAACTGGCTGGGTGGTGACAGTCGCAAAGGAGGAACCGGCAAAATTAAAGTCATCGGGATTGTAGGCAACCTTAAGTCCCTCCCTCGTCTTTGAATCGGTATAGAAAATTGCGTATCCACTTCTGTAAGGTACCATTTTGCTTATCAGACCCGATACCCCCACAGAATCAACAGCGTGAAGGAAAAGTCCAGATTTGGCATAGGCTGGAGTTGAGTAATTGGGAGTTTCATCATAGGAATAGATGGAGTAGTACCATAGTGTATCAAGGGAAGCACCTGTGTCATTGACACTGTAAAAACTGGACGAGTCGCTTTCAAGATAGCCTCTGTAAACAACCCTTGCCTCAGGATCAGTTGCCCCTGTGGGATATCTGTCGCTCCTGGCAAGCACCAGATAACCACTCACATCGTCAGTTGTACTCATATGCCATGCCACTATATTTCCAAAAAATGTGGGAGCAGATTTGGCATCATCAGGTCCCTCAGGGGGCACGGAATCGTGGGGAGTTGCGTGAAACTGAGCAGGTGCAGAATAATTGGGCACCTCGTCAAAGCTGAAGAAACTGTAGCAGTAATCAACATCATTTTCGAGTCCTGTATCTTTAAAATATGCTGTTCCTGTGTTGAAAACTCCAACTGTAACAACCCCGGGGTAGGTATCGTTGGTTGCAGTGGGACAGTAACCATCTCTACCCCTCAAAACAAGCACACCCATATAATCATCATCGGAAGGTTCACTCCAGTACAGCTCAAGAATATTTCCCTCAGGCACCACCGTCACCCCGATGGCATAAACCTGAGAGGGAGGTAGACTATCATGGGGGATGGCACAGGCAGTCACCATGCTTGAAAATTGACCTGCAGCATCAATCGAACACACACCATAGCAGTAGAGCTGATCATCGGTGAGAAAAGAATCGGTATAGGAAGACACATCAGTTGCATTGCTGTTGTAGACCTCATCAGCGTCACTGTCGTTGCAGCTATCGGGGACTGTGTTTTCCTTCCTCAATATCTTTATCCCGTTGAAATCGGGGACATCTGGATTGCTCCATGAGAGAAGAAGTGTATTCCCTGCTGGATCCACGGTTACCCTGAATTCCCCCACAGGTGGAGGAGGAAGATCCTGGGGAGTTCCCGCCACAATAACGCCATCCGAGTAGTTTCCATCATCGTCATAGGAGAAAATTCTGTAGTAGTAAAGAGTCCCATTGACCAGACCCGTGTCCTTAAACTCCTCGCTGTTTCCGGTATAAACAACCGTTCCATCACTTACAGAAGTTGGGGCAGAGCCGGTTTTCCTGACAATTTTAACCCCCTGAAACTCCGGATCAGCGGGATTCTGCCAGATGAGAAGTAAAGCACTTCCCTCAGGTGCAGTGATCACCTGTACATTTGAAACATCCGGTGGGGGAACCGTATCCAGGGGTACCCCACTCACGACCACACCTTCGGAGAAATTGCCCTTTCCATCCGTTGTAGCAACCCTGTAAAAATACTTCACACCATTGGTGAGGCCTGTATCTGTAAACTCAGTGGCACTGCCAGAATACACCTGTTCCCCATCACTGAGGTCTGAAGGTTCAGAATTCACCTTCCTCACAATTACAACACCTTTTACCCTGCTGTCATCTGGCATCTTCCATGTTAATTTTAACTTCCCTCCCTCTGGAAGAGGTGTCACAGCAAGGTTCTCCACCTCTGACAGTTCTGTCACACCAGAGACATTACCACCTTTCCCTTTCTTCTTTGATCCACCACAGGATGAAAGAGAGAAAGATACCATTACAACCATGATAAAAACAGGTACAAAAACTTTTCTCACAGGACCCCTCCTTTTTTCTTTTGAAAAAATGAGCAATTTATGTACCACTCCTTTTATACCATAAAAAGAAGTTGTCTTCAAATCACCAAGAGAGGATTACGCCTGTGTTTTCACTCCTGTCCCTCTTCCAGAGGTAGTAACCTCCATATCCACCTCCACCGGTGAGAATGCCTATTCCCATGTAAAACCACCAGGTTTTGTAAAATGGAGGATTCTTCCATGAGCAGGATAAAGGAGGAACATACTCAATTGAACTCATCTTTTCAAGTATCTCATTTAATCTGGGAATTACTTCATCTCCCCCATGAATTATCACGCCTTTAACCACCGGATCAACAAGGGCATATCTATCCTGCAGATCAGGTGAATAAAAGAGGAGGGGAGATTCACCGGAGTAATAGTCAAAGAGATCCCTGATTTTTCTGCTACACCACCCCTTCTCCATAACGATGCTCCTCAGAAGTGTGAGATCAAGGGGGATGGGGGTAAGTTTTATTTCAATGGGAGCATAAATATCCTTTACAAAGACATCGCTCTCATAGGATGTATGCCAGTAAATCTGGTGAGGACCCTGGGGAAGTTTTACCTCTTCTCCTCTGACAACTCTTCCATCTACCTCCAGAGTCACCCCACTGACAGGAGAGGAGAATTTAACAAGATAGAATGGAATTTCGCCTCTAAGCTTTTTCCAGCGTAATCTCAGGTCTGGAGGAATGTTTTTACCGGAAAAGTTATCGTCGGGGAACCACCTTATCAGTGCCCAGAGAACTTGATCAAGTTTTGCACTCTCCCTCATTCCAAAGTATGTTACAGCACAGAATCGTAAAATTTTGTGGAGAGTTTCCCACTCAGCAACATCTCTAAGATGGGATGAAGCTGTCCTCAGGGCTGATGTGCAGGTTGTGGAAACCTCCGAATAATTCAGAGCAATAAAATTCTCTTTTATGCTATCGTAAAACTCGAACAAACTTTTTACACCATGGGGCCTTGATAGATAGTACCTGATGGAAGCAGAAGTAACCTTATCAGCAAGTGAGAGCATCTCAGCTTCCGTAATTGAGGGAGAAAATGGAACAACCCTCAATTCAAAGGAGAAGAGAACTTTACTGATGAATAAAATCAGAAATGGCATCACAATTTTTCCTCTCATTGCCACTCCTCCTGGCAGACAAGTGCAATTTTTACCTCTTTTATTTTTCCCTCATGGACTCTGAAATCTCCGCTCTCTCCCCAGGCAATAATCAACTCTCCCCTGTAAATCACCACAGTTGCACTGTAACTCCCCTCATCAAGGTTCGTTACTTTAAGTGTATGGGAAGGGGAAAGGGTGAAAACGTGGTAATAATTTTCCCCTTTGAGAGTCACAACAATTCTATCTGCCACAGATACCGGATCGTGGCAGTAGTAGTTCCTTTCACTCTCAGCCATCACTTTAAAATTTCCCTGGACTGCGTTTTCTTCAATTTTAAATTCAACTCCTCCCGGTAACCTTCCGCAGGAAGTTAAAATTAGAATTGCAAGAATTGCCGGTAAAACCTTCTTCATCACTCACCCTCCATCTTTATCACCTTTTTTACCTCCTGATCCTTTTCAATTTCAATCTTAAATTTCTTCGTTACCCCGATATCTGGAAAGAAGACCTCTACAGTGTGCTCTCCCTCTTTCAGCTTAAATCTGAAGAGAGGTGTTGTTCCTGAATCCTCCCCGTCAATATACACCTTTGCCCAGGGCCGGGTGAGAATGGTGAAAAAACCATACCCCGCTTTCTTTCTCACCACCGTAACCGTTGTAACTTCTTTCGGTGCAGAGGAATTTGTTCTTGCTGGTTGAGAGGATATGATACCTACCTTTTCTTCCTCAGTTTCCTTTTTCACAGGCTTTTCCTTTTTCTCCAGGGGAACCCTGATTTCCTGTTCTCTCACCTGAGATAGTTTTCTCCCTTTCTTTTCCTTTCTTCTCCTCCTCTGTAATCTCGCTTCCTTTACAATAACTGCTAATTCTGGCTTTTCCTGTACCTTCTTCTTATGAGCTACCTGCCTCTTTTTCTCCTGTCCGCTACCTTTTTGCTTTACATCCTCATTCCCTACAATACCCGAAATTCTCCTTCCGCCAGGCAGAAGGAAGTGAAACAGATTCTTCTCCTCTCCCACCCATACAAGGGAGGCAACCACCACCAGGAAGATGGGAATCAGATACTTCCTCTTCTTCTTCTCCTTTTTCTCCAGAGACCTTTTTACCTCTTTCTTTTCAAACAATTGCATTACCTCACTTTCACTGAAGGATGCTCTTCTGATTGACGGCACATATCTGGAGAGAAACTTCTTAAATTCCTCTTCAATGTCCTGGTAGAGGTGATGAAAGATAAATTCATTGAGATCTGCCAGGAATTCCCCTGCAGAGGAGTATCTCATTGCGGGATCAGTGGCCACAGCTTTGAGAAGAATCTCCTTCAGAGGTGGCGGAAAGTTTCTTTCTGAAACAAACTTTTCCGCATATCCCTCTCTTATCTGCCTCATAATCTCAAAATCTTCACCCCTGAAAACCCTCTCCCCCGTAAGGAGTTCAAGGAAGACCACACCAAGAGAAAATAGATCTCCCCTCCTGTCCACAAACTTACCGTCAACTATCTCAGGTGGCAGGTATGAGATCTTCCCCACAATGGAACCACCAAGGGTGTAACCATCAGAAATACCAGCCCTTGCCACACCAAAATCTGATAGTTTCACCACACCATCCAGGGTAATCATGATGTTGCCCGGGGTAACATCTCTGTGAACGACATTGAGAGGTTTTCCTGAAAGGTCCCTGAGATTGTGAGCATAATCAAGGGCACGAAGTACGCTCTGGATTATGTAAAGGGAAGCATGAAGGGGAAAAGGTTCCCCCTCAGAGGTTACAAGTTTAAACAGAGTTCTCAGATCCCATCCCTCAATAAATTCCATGGCAAGGTAGTAGATACCATCAGTTTCCCCAAAGTCGTAGGTTGAAACAATATTGGGATGGTGAAGCTGAAGAGCAACCTTCCCTTCCCTAAGAAATAGTTTGACAAATCTCTCATTGTCGGAAAAAGAAGCGTGAAGTCTTTTGAGGGCAACAATTCTCTCTATGCCCAGAACCCCCATCTGCAGAGCCTGATAAACCTCTGCCATTCCACCTGAACCGATCCTCTCTATGAGAATGTAATTTCCAAACCTCTCCATCATCTCAATCTCTCCTCAGCCTTCCTGTGGTACTCGCTTTCAGGTGGGGTTATATTCACTATCCTTCTGTAGATCTCCCTTGCAGTGTCAGGGTCAACATCTTCAAGTAGATATGCCTGCCTGTAAATATCCTTAACGGCATTATCAAACAGTGTGATGATCTTCTGGGGCACCCTTTTATTGAGAAGTTTCACCTTGCTGTAAGTCTCCATTGCAGAGGAGTAATCCTTTTTTGTCAGAGAATCTTTTATGCTCAAAGAAGCACAGGTATAGATCTTATCCTGAAGTTCTCTGGATGAAGAAAAATCTTTCTCAACAACACTCCAGTTTGAGAAAAGATACTTACAGGGCAGATTTCTCCACCAGGGGGTGATTGTAGCAGAGGGTTTATGACTCTTTATCACCCTCTTTCTCGTCTTAACCTTGATTTTTTCTCTTCTTTTCTCCGTCACCCTTTCTGGTGAAGCCTGAACCTGTTTCTCCTGCGAATTTTTAGCCACTGTCTCCTTCTCAGAAAGATTTTTCTTCTCCTCAACTCCCCCTCCACTTTCCTCTTTATGAGATACCTCTACTACTGAAGGGAGGGACAACTCACTTCTGCTCTCAACGGGCAGTTGTTCAGGAATATTCTTTCTGACCTCTTTTCTGGTACCGGGCTGAGAAGAGAGAAATATAAAAAGCAGTGCAAGAATAATTCCTGCAGAGAGCAGAATGATTCTCATGTTGATTTTTTTACCCGATACAATGGTCTCATCTCTGCTCATTCTCTTACCGCCGTAACTCTTCTCCTCCATCCAGAACTGCAGTTTTGCCTGACCTATTTCAATTTCGTCACCAGATTTCAACTCTGCACTCTTTACCCTCTCCCCATTAACAAAGGTTCCATTGGTGCTGTTAAAATCTTCGATAAAATATTTTCCGCTCTTGTTTACTATTCTGCAGTGCTGTCTTGAAACTCCCGGATCAGGTATCACAAGATCATTCCCCTCCACCCTCCCTATAGTGAAAATCGGCTTATCAATTTCAACTTCCTTTCCCTTAAACTCACCATTCAGAAAGAGTATGTGTGGTTTCCTTCCCCTGCTTATCACAATCGTGGAATCATTCATTTCATAAACCATGGTTTTCTCATCCCGGCCTGAAGGGAAAACCGGAAGGGCGAACCTCAGGGAGTAATCACCGATATTGAAAGTGTACCCCGGATTGATTTCAATGGCGTCCTTTTCCTTAACCCTCTTGAAAAACCACTTTCCCTCCGAAAAGTAGATCTCTCCCTCCAGTGGAGATGACTTCTCAAGCCTTATTTCACACTCCTGGTCGCTTCCCAGACGATATCTCTTCTCCTCCTTCAACTCCATCTTCTTCAGCATCAGATCTCCTTCAAAAATTCTTACAATCATCAAAACACCTCCTATGGCCATGGAGTAGGATACACATGTACTGGAGAGGTTCTGCTTGTAGTGGTACCATCGCCAAGCTCACCATATCCATTATGTCCCCAGCACCAGAGGGAACCGTCGGTCTGAATACCACAGGTGTGATAATTTCCGGCAGAAACTTTTGTCCATCCATCAGATACATGGACAGGAGATTGTTTGTTTATCCTGGTTCCATCTCCAATTTCTCCATAATCATTAGAGCCCCAGCAAAATAAAGATTGGCCACTCAATCCACAAACTGTGGTCATAGCAGTGGAAAGGTTAAATATATACTGGTCAGTATCAAGATTATGTGCATTATCTGCACTGTTAGTCGATCCATACTCATCCCCGTTACCCAGCTGCCCATAGGTGTCATCCCCCCAGCAGGCAATGGTGAGAAAATGCTGACCACAGGTCATGCTTGCTCCGGAATATACATTTACCCAGAAATTGTTCTGACTCACTTTTTCTGGTTCAGGATGGTTGTCATAAGTACCATCACCAAGCTGACCATAGCTATTCTGTCCCCAGCACCACAATGAATAATCATCATCAACTGCACAGGTATGAAATCTTCCTGCAGATACAGTTATCCAATTGTGATTTGATGAATTTGCCACAGGCAGTGCCACATTTAACTGATTATCTCCGCTATTGACACCAAGCTGACCAAAATTATTTCTTCCCCAGCAATATATCCAGATCGCAGACCCTATCTGGTGAAGCGCACAAGAGTGAAATCCTCCAGAAGTTACGAAACTCCCCCTCAAATCAACAGTTCCACCGAGAAGAGAAGGTGTCTGTACAGTATGTGGAACTGTCACATCACCTCCGTCACTGCCTGTTCCAATCTGTCCATATAAATTTGATCCCCAGCAGTAAACTATGCCTCCTTTTATTCCACATGCATGCTGTATGTGTTGACTTTTCTCATAATCATAATAACCTCCTGTTTCGACCATATCCCAGGGACCCTGATCAATAAATTCAGGATGATTTCTTGAAAAATGATCTCCTGTTCCCAATTGACCGTGGGTGTTAGACCCCCAGCACCATAAACTTCCATCATCCCTGATTCCACAGGTAAATT
>JALSQH010000060.1 GCA_026985515.1 bacterium | reverse complement strand
TGTACGGGCGTGGGAAAATCCCCCAGAGGCACCCTGGGAATTTTCCTTAACCCTTCAAAATACCTGTAAAAAACAGGCTCCATCACTTAAAGGATAGAACAGAAGAGAAATTGAGTCAAAGGGGGGTGTGAAAAAGGTGACAACAAATGTTATAATGGGAAACATTACAATCGTTGTGCTACCCTCAGGGTTCTTTAAAAAACACAACTATCCTTTTATATTAAATGTGAAAAAAGAAGGGATCAGTATATGAAGGAGATAAGAGACTTTATGAAGAAAGCGGAAAAATTTCTTGCTACAGCTAAACACGCATTTGATACTGGTGACTACGATTCTTGCGTTTCAAGTAGTTATTATGCCATGTTTTTTATGGCTGAAGCAGCACTTCTTAAATATGTTAAACATACATAGAAGAAATTCATCCATTACCTCTAACATTGGAGAGACAGTGAGCAACAAAAGTATTAGCTCATACTACCTCTCCCGGCACAACATAGCTTGACTGTCAGTCTCCCCTCACATCAATAAATCCGAAATCTACACCCCCATGAGGTATTGAAGAAGGATAAAGTTTTATCGAATGCACTTTAAAATCATTTTCATATTTTTCAACCAATACCGAAACCTCCTCATCAATATAATCTGAGACATCTTCAGTAATAATCTTGTATATCGGGATCTCTTTTATCGTAACTGCGATATCTTTTTCATTAATTTCTCCACCATTACCACTGAAAACTATTCTGTAAGAGTCATCCTTTTTAATCACATCATAAAAACTGAAAAAATTTTCTTCCTCCTCATCGTAGAAATACTTTCCGAAAACAGATCCTTCCTTCCACTTTGTCCTGGCAAAGATAGAAGCATCGTTAACTTCTCCTGTTAAAACAACACTATCACCATTTTCCACAACGTCGTTTATTACTATTGTATTTGTACCTAAAAATGCATTCATAGCAGAAAAGCTGCTTAAATTTTTATCTGTACGCAGTATGTAGGAATCTTCAGTAGAATTGATCAGATAAATTTTTCCATTGTAGATTTTAGGATCCAGAAGGTATGTTTTATACCCTGAGACATCAAGTCCAACTCCCTTAAACTTTAACTTTCCGTTACTAAACTCCAGAAGCCCTGCAACGGGAGATTCCAATCCTACTGCAATATATCCACTTAAAATTCTATCTCCATCTACAAAACAACCTCTAATACCCAGATTATAATGATAAATATCTACTTCTCTAAAGAAAACCGATTCATCAGGAAGCCCCTCATCTTTGCTAAATGAAATCACTCCAATAGCGTTTACATCTCCTGACACAATAAGCTCGGAGAAAGTAACCAGTTCATCTCCATTTATACAAATTCCTCTGAGGAGAGTTCCTTCCTCTCCGAAATAAGTCCCATTGAAATATACTTTCCTGACCCACTCTATGCTTCCGTCGTTAATTCTTATTTTTGCGAGCCATCCTGAATACTCAGCAGGGTCTGAAGGATAAAAATATCCTGCCAGATATAGATGATTCCCCTCTACTTTTAGGTCCTTTAAAACATCCGTAACCTTTGTTCCATACGTTTTCATCCACCTGATATTCCACTTTTTATCAAAATCCACAAGTAACACATCTTCAAAACCTTCACCATAACTTTGAGTGTACCCCCAACCTATGTAACCCTCTTCAGTAGGGATTACATGAAAAAACCAGTCATCTTTCTTCCCACCGTAGTAACCATTCATAACAAAGGTTCCTTTTATTACTTTCTTGTTGCCAATGGTTTCTTCAATGTTATTCCCACAGCCAGAAATAAAAAGCTGGAAAATAAAAACAGCAACAATAAACAGGTCTCTTTTCATCTCCACCACCTCCTTATTGCAATCTCTATTCTACCAATTTATCTGATGTTGTCAAGAATTTTATAAAATGACTAATTCATGATAATTAATCAAGAAAATTAGCAAACTTTCTCAGAAACTTTTATGCCTAAATTACAGGGACTCATCTTCTATTCATTTTCTCCCCTTCCTTATCTTATACACCGTAACACTTGAAATACCCAATTTTTCTCCGATTTCTGCGTAGGTCAAACCTTTTCTGTGCAGGTATTCCACTATGGCTTTCTTCAACTTTTCCAGGGGTGGCATACTCAGATCAGGAGTGAAAATCAACCTCAGTCCATCAATCTCAATCTCTTCTCCAGATGCAGTAATCTGCAACACTTCATCTTTCCAGAAATCCTCTTCAAAGATTAGTTTTCCTGTAGTGAGATAAGCAAGAAGTGTATTTCTAATCTCCCTCACATTACCTCTGCTCCACGGGTATTCAAGTAACATTTCTATTTCTCCCTTAGAAAAAACTCCAATTGTCAATTCCCCTTCACTCAACCTGTAAATCAATTGATGAATAAGTCTTAACTTATCCTTTATATCCCACTCCCTCACAGGTGGCACCCTCAACTTTACCTCTGAAATCCGGTAATACAGATCCTCAAGGAGACCCGAGTCGTTGAATCTTATACTCTTTCCCTTTCCTTCCCACACCCTCTTATTAAGAGCAGTGATCATCCTTACATCTGTTTTTACAGGTTTCACACCTCCCACAGGATAAAATTCTCCATACTCAATTGCTCTCAAAAGCATTCCCTGAACTCTCTTGCTGCATTTATTTATCTCATCCAGGAAGATAGTTCCACCATCGGCCTGTTTGAAGAAACCATCCTTATTACTTTCAGCCCCTGTAAAGGCTCCCCTCACATGACCAAAGAGTTCACTCAGAGCGAGATCCTCACTGATAGCACCGCAGTTTATTTTGAAAAAGGGTCTTTCGCTTCTTCTGCTTAAAAGATGAATCTGATTGGCGAGACACTCCTTCCCCGTTCCACTCTCACCATAGATAAGCACATTAAAATCAGATTCAGCTATTTTTTTGAGATTCCTTCTGATTTCTTTGAAGGTGGGGGTAACCTTGGCATCCAGTACGAGGCATGATGATACTCTTCCAGGGTCTACTTTCATAACACCCTTTTCTTTTACAAAATCTTTCAGGTTTTCAACACCCTCTGCTGCCTTCTCCACTGATACTTCAATTAATTTCTCATCCCTAACGATGAGGTAGTAGATAGACAATTTTTCAAATAAAAACTTTAAATCTTCTTGAATATTTTTTTGAACATAAGCAACCAGTGGCGCACTCTTGACAACTCTCCCACTCCTGAGTAATTCATCTGGAAAAGAAAAAAATCTCCCCTCATCCCAGAACCACTTGATTCTCAAAGATGGAAACTTCTTCAGCAAGTGGAAAATCTTGTTGAGATCATTTTCTTTCCACCACTCCCTTGATTTTTTATGAAATGAAGGGGGATAAACACAGCAAATGTTCACTTCCCTGTACTTTTCCTTTTCGATCAGCTCTTCAAGATCATCAATAAGATCAATAGAACTGGAAAATTTTACACCATAGCTTCCTGTGTGTAACCTGATAAATTCAGCTGCACATGCAAAACTCTCAAAACTATTGGTCACAATAACAACACCTTCTTTCATTTTACCCTCCTCTATAATTTTTTAAACTTAGATTAATTTTTTTATATCAAAAAATTTACTTTTCGTCAACAAGAATTGGATTCCCCCTATTCTTTCGCAAGAAACCGCTGGCAAGAAATTTGCTTTAGCCTCAAAAAGGAGGTGAATGATGATCTCATCAGGAATTCCAAGGGTTATAAATATGGAACTGGTTAAAAACGACAAAATTGAACTTTTCTTTGATGAAGAATCATCCTCAGTCAAAGTGGTGGCAATTGATTCTATGGAGATAGGAAGGGGTGGAATTAGTTTTTTAAAAGATCTCTACATTGAAACAGCCGGAGGAGTTATGGGTGTTATTTATGATCACATCCCACTGACAGGCATAAGAAACAATATCATTCCACCATACTATAAGGGATTTCTAACAGAACCAGTTATCTTTTCTGTTGTGTATGACTATCAGGGAGCTATGATAACCAAACATGTTGCCAGTGGAGAAGTCATAGCTTCGCTTGTGTTTATTCCGATAGGTATATCCTTCAAACACCTCTCCACAATCCTCAACAATAAAGACTATAGACGAAGTGAAATCCATATCCGAATAAAACCGGGCATATCAAAGGAAGAAGAAGGGGTAAAGAGATCAGTGAAAGTGAGGGCAATAAATTTCAAATATAAAACACGTGACGAGATAAAAAAAATTATTGAGTTAAAGGAAGAGGAAAAATTAAAGGAAGCAGAAGAGTATATAAAAAACCAGATTAGAGAAAAAATAAACAAATTCAGTAACAATGTCTTTGGTCACTGCCTTCCCAACAGTATACCCCCAGAAGTAAAAGAGAAGCTGGTAAATTATGTTTTTGAAAATAAACTCTATCTGTCACCCTTCAACTTTCCCCATAAACTTGCGACAATGCACTATGGAACGCTGGAGTTTCGCTACTACATAGATAAATTTTTTCAGAATAAAAAGGAAGCAGAAGAGTTTGTGGAGAAGTACCACAAAAAGGGAGCCTGGAGATCATTTACCTGGGCAATTCTGATTGAACATGAAGATAAATATTATGTGGGAATAGTGGAGAGCATTTTCAGTTAGCTCTC
>JALSQH010000059.1 GCA_026985515.1 bacterium | reverse complement strand
GACTCTCGCCTTTTCCTCATCATCCGCTTCAACCATTATCCTCACCTTTGGTTCGGTCCCAGAGTATCTGATAAGAATTCTACCGCTCTCACCAAGATCTTTCATAGCTTCCTCTTTCAGCTTATTCAATTGATCTATTGAAGACAATTCCTTCTTCTCCCTGTAGCGAAAGCTTTTCATCAGCTGAGGGTACTTTTCTATAATTTTTCTCAGCTCCGAGAGAGGTTTGCCCCTTGTTGTCATCAGTGCAAGGACCTGCAGAGCAGTGAGAATACCATCTCCTGTAGTGGAATACTTTGCGTAAATAATGTGTCCCGAATTTTCTCCACCAAGAATAAATCCCCCTTCTCTCATTTTTTCCGCAACATATCTATCTCCAACAGGGGTTCTTATCAATTTCCCACCCTTCTCTTTCATCAGCTGTTCCAGGGCACCATTTGTCATGACGGTTCCCACAATGGTTCTGTGGGGAAGAGAATCCTCCTCAAGCAGTCTTGATGCCAGCATGGCAAGAATGTCATCACCATCCACAATTTCTCCCTTTTCATCCACCATAATTACCCTGTCACCATCTCCATCGAATGCTATACCTGCATCTGCACCTGATTCCCTGACAATTTTTGCTATGTTTTCAGGGTAAAGGGCACCGCAATTATCATTTATGTTGAATCCATCAGGATTTACCCCCACCGGGATAACATCGGCACCTAACTCAGAAAAAACCTCCGGGGCGATTCTGTAGGTTGCACCATTGGCGCAGTCCAGGGCTATTTTCATTCCCTCTAAAGTCTGGTCAATGGGAAATGTGGACTTGAGGAAGACGATGTATCTTCCCCTGGCGTCACTTATCCTGCGTGCTTTTCCCAGTCTGGAGGATGGTACCCTCATTCTATCCATTTCTTCAGGGTTTTCTAAAAGTTGTTCAATTCTATTTTCAATTTCGTCGGGAAGTTTGTAGCCGTTTCTGTCGAAAAATTTTATACCGTTATCGTAATAAGGATTGTGTGAGGCAGATATAACGATTCCAGCATCTGCCCTCATGCTTCCCGTGAGAAAGGCAATGCCAGGGGTGGGAAAGGGACCTGTAAGTAACACATCTCCTCCCATGGAGATGATTCCGGAGGTCATTGCTGTTTCAAGCATGTATCCTGAGATTCTTGTGTCTTTTCCTATTATGAACTTATGGCGTCTGTTCCCGTTTCTGAACTGAATGGCTGCTGCCATTCCAATTTTCAGTGCTATTTCAGGAATTATGGGGTATCTGTTTGCCTCACCTCTTATACCGTCTGTACCAAAGAGTTTTTTCATCTCTTTTCTCCTCTCCTGAGAATCTCTCTCATTTCCCTGTTCCGCAGAAGATAATTTAGCAGAGAAGGGTTTTTTTTCAAGATATTCTCCATCTCTTCCAGAGCCCTTTTTTCACCCTTCTCTCTTTTTATCTCAAGGAGATATGTTAAGATGAGCTGAGGATCTGGTTTTTTCTGGATGAGGATTTTCAGTGACGGAAGTGGTGATCTGTTGAGGTGAATAAGGAGTTGGGCTTTCATCATGTAATATTCAGGCGGAAGGGAAGCAAACATCTTTTCTATTGCTCCAGATAGTTTTTCAGCTTTTCTGTACTTCTTTGTAGCCAGTAGGTAAGCAAGTTTATCAAGAAGTATGATTTTGTTTGAAGGGAATCTCCTCTCAGCAATTTTCAGATATTTACCTGCCGTAGCAACGTCTCCAATGTCGAGGGATGCTGCAATAACGAAGTGGATGGGCTGGACTTCTATTGGTTCACCAGTAAGGTTCAGATACTTTTTCAACCATCTGATTCCTTCCTGTTTGTTGTTCTCCTTCAGATAGAGAACACCCAGAAATTTATATGGTTGTGGCTGGTAGGGGGAAATTTTAATGGCTTCTTTGAGATCCCTTATTGCTCCACCTGTGAGTTTGAGGTTTTCCCTGCAAACTGCTCTGTTGTAGAAGTAGTCAGGTTCTTCTCTGAAGTGTGAAATTGCTTCTGTGAATTCTTTCTCACAGCTATTGTAGTCCTTTTTTATTATGAAGTTGATGCCCCTCCTTGAATGGTATTCAGCAGTTGAAAGGTTGAAGAGAAATAGTGAGTGGATGAAGAACAGGAGGAAAAGAAGAATCCTGTAGGGAAAATTTTTCTTCCATATGAAAAGGTTGTGAAAGTATTCTTTCCCTGTGACGAAAATCGCTGTTACGAAAAGTGATAGTGGCATGTGCATGGGAAAGGAAAAGAAGGAAACGGTGGATGCAGATGCTATGGGGTAAATTGTAAATCTTTCTTCACTCCTGGACCGAGCAATGGAAAGGAAGAGAATCAGAAGTATGGAAAATAGAAGAAGCAGGCTCCCCTCAAGAGTTGCCTCAATGTATTCGTTATGTGCGTGCTGAATTATTATGTCACCTGTAACTGTCATTTTTTTCAAGTAGTAATCAATGTATTTCCAGATTTCAAATCTGAAATCTCCCATACCCATTCCTGAAAGATTGTGAGGTAATGCTTTAAGAGAAGCTTCCCAGAGATGAAGACGATATCCTATGGCGGGGTCAGAGAAATTAAAGGTTGTAATAAATCTTCTGTAGGCACGATTGAGGGTACCTGTGGCAAATAGAATTAAAAGTGCGGCTGCTGAAGTTATGAGAATCTCCCTCCACTGTTTCCTGATTTGCATTGCTACCCACAGAAGGAGAATAACAAGAAGTGCCACAAAAGATGCCCTGTTTGCCGCAATTGCAAGATAGTAAAGTGATAGGGAAAGGGTGATAAAGATCACGGAGATGGAAAGAATTTTATTCTTGATTTCTCTGCTCATCAGAAAAATTACTGCAGGGAGGATGATGACGATATAGTGTGAGGCGAAGTTGGATAATCCCACAAGGCTACCCGGATCTGGTTTTCCATATCTGTCTATGGGGAGGGGGAGAATTTTGAAGAACTGAAGAATACCAACTACCTCAATTGTGAGAAGGGGAATTGTGAGAAGGATGAGGAGAAGAAGGTTTCCTCTGTGGATTTTTTTGAAGTGGTGGAAAAGGAATAGAGGAAAGAAGAGGAAGAGGAGAAATAGCATCGTGAGATGATAGCCCCACAGCGGGTGATCAGAGAAAAGGATCAGGGAAATCAGAGAAATGATAAAGGGAAGGAGGAACAGCACACTTTTCTTACCGGGAAGTGGTAATTCATCAGATAGAAGAATAATGAAGGAAAAAAGCAGGGACCAGACCAGAAATTTTGTGTAAATATATTCAAGGCCCCAGTGAAAAAGGGGCAAGATTAGAAAGATGAGTGAATAGAGGAGATAGATTGTCCATCTTTTCAATGGATAATCACCTCTGCAAAGAGTGGTGAAATCTCAACGAGTCTTGTTTGTGGAGGCAGATCAACCTCCACCCTTGCTCTTCTTCTTCCCTTTTTGAAGCCTGCTATGTTAATATAAACTTTTATATCTGAAGGGGTGAGCTTACCAAGTATCATCTGCGGACCGTAAAGTTTAAGATGTGCAGTTTTATCTTTTAACACAAAATTTTTACCTCCAAACACATGGATGGGAACGTTGTTGAACTCTTTTAGAATCTTTCTTGCCATTACCTCTATTCTTACATGAACAATTCTCGTTGTGACTTCCACAAGTGTTAAATTTCCAAAATCCAGTTCCACATCAATTGTCTGGGATGTTTTGATATCAGAGAGGTCAATGAATTCGGTATAGATTGCTCTCAGGCTGTTTAACTGGGAGGCTGCCCCTGTCAGTTTAATTTTTGATGGTTCAACTGTAATTTTTTTCAATTCCAGACCGGGGGGAAGCAAACCTTTTGTTCTCACCCTCACAGGGAGAACCCTGCTTGCAATCCTGTCTATTGTAATTTCAATTATTGAGGGTGTGATCTTTGTTATTTCAATCCCGGGGGGAAGGTGGATTTTAGAGGGATCTATCTTTATGGCGGTTGTACCTGGTCTCAGATTACCGAGATTTATTCTGTAACTTCCGGACTTTTTAATACTGGTGATAAGCGCTCTTGGACCCTTTATTTCCACTAAAATTCTGTCGGGAGGATTGCCAACAAGGATCATACGCTTTGGGATATTCTGATATGTCAGGGGAACCACAATTGTCGTATCAACAGGCTTTTCAAAAACTGCAAAGAGCCAGAGTAGGATGGCGAGAAAAAGGGAAAGGAGTTTCAGCTGCCAGTTGTGGGTAAAGAGATTTTTCAACTTTTCTATCAGTGTTTTCATACCTTGACCTCTAACAGTTCCGCTAACTGGTTAAAGAGATCACTCTGCTGGAGCCCTCTCGTGATTTTTCCCTCCACCACTAAGGAAACGATTCCCTCCTCTTCAGATACAACTATGGCAATGGCGTCAGATTGTTCTGTAATTCCCATTGCTGCTCTGTGCCTCGTACCAAAGAATCTGGGAATTTCAGGATTTGTGGATAGGGGCAGGATCCCCTTTGCCTGTAGAATTCTTCCCTCTTTTATAATAACTGCACCATCATGAAGTGGTGTCCTGGGAAAAAAGATCGTCATAAGCAATTCACTTGATACCTTTGCATCAAGGGTGATACCATCTTCCACGATGTCCTTAATGTTTACCCTTCTTTCTATCACTATGAGTGCACCTATTCTTCTGCTTGCCATCTGGAAGGAGGCTTTTACAATTTCATCTAAGACATGTTTTTCTTCGCTTCTGCTCACGCCGGTGAAAAAGGGGTTTCTTCCCACTTCTGTGAGGGCTCTTCTGATATCGTTCTGGAAGAGAATAATCAGAATGAGAACGAAATATTTTATGAAGCCATCTAAGAGCCAGGTAATTGTGGGCATCCCAAGATATTGAGCCACTAAGTAAAGAAGGGCTATAAGGAGTATTCCAAGGAGCATCTGAACGGTTCTGGTGCCTTTTATCAGAATGATAGTCTCGTAAATTATGATTGCTACAAGGATAATGTCCAGGATGTTGACAATAATTTCTTTAAGGGTGAAGACCAACTTCCCTCTTCCCTGTAGAAAAAGAAAATTTTATTGCTTTTGCCACTTCAAGTGCCCGCTTATTTTCTTTAACATCATGAACTCTGAAAATGCACGCACCCTTCATGTATGACCATATTACCGAGGCAACTGTACCTTCCTCCCTTTCTTCAACGGGTACATCAAGAATCATGCCAATAAAGGATTTTCTTGATGGACCAATTAAAACCGGTGAACCTATTGATAAAAAAGAATCCAGGTGATTGAAAATCGTGAGGTTATGCTGAAGGGTTTTCCCAAAACCAATTCCGGGATCTATGGCAATCTGGTCATAGTTTAAACCATTTCTTACGAAGAAGTTAACTCTCTCTTTGAGAAATCCATATATTTCTCCTATTACATCTTCGTAATGGGGATTCCTCTGCATGGTGCGTGGTTCTCCCTGCATGTGCATCAGAACAACGGGAGATTTTGTCTCTATGATCAGTTTTTCCATTTCTGGCTCTCTGGCTGCCGTTACATCATTTATTATGTCAGCTCCTGCCTCCAGTGCCCTTTTTGCCACTTCAGGTTTTGAGGTGTCGATGGAGATGGGAATCTCAAATCTTTTCCTTATCTCTTCAATGATGGGTATTGTTCTTTTCAATTCCTCGTTAACATCAACAGGTGAGGCACCCGGTCTGGTTGATTCCCCTCCCACATCAATTATGTCGGCACCGTCTCTAATCATTTCTTCCACCCGGCTGAGAGCTCTCTCCAGTGTGTTATATTTCCCTCCATCTGAAAAGGAATCGGGGGTTACATTGAGAATTCCCATTATAACTGGATTGCGGCAATCAAATTCGATCCCCTTCGCGGGGATTCTGAATTTTAAAGGTTCTTTTTCAATAAGTTCCTCTAAGCTTTCTGCAATCTTCTTCAAACCGTAGGGCTGCAGTTTCAATTTGGCGATCAATCTCTTTATACGGTGAAGGTCTCCTATTATGAGTACCGGACCACTCTCTCTCGTTGCGTCAATCATTCCCTGTGGTATTGCAGCATCAATATCTGATGCAAGAGCTTCCTGTTTGATTATATTTCCCTGAACATAATTTACAGATGGAATGTATATTACTCTGAGATCAATTTTATCCCGAAAAAGGGGAACGACCCCGGGGAAAACATTTATTCTTTCCTTGAGAAACTCTTCTGCCTCTTCAAGGGTGAGGAAGTGAATGGTGTACATTTAAATGGTCCCCACCAGTTCCTCAATATTACCTTTTACCACGTTGAATCTGGATATTATTTCATCAATTTCTTCAGAGGTTATTATCTCCTTCTCCAGCAGAACTTTTGCCATTTCATGCAGAATCTGAATGTTTGCCTTTAAAAGATTCTTTGCATAGTTGTATGCTGTGACAACGATTCTCTTGACTTCTTCATCAATTAATCTTGCTGTTTCTTCAGAATATTTGGCTCTGGTTACAAGATCCCTTCCCAGGAAAACAGCTTCATCTTCGTGACCGAAGGAGAGGGGACCCAGTCTTTCGCTCATCCCCCATTCACACACCATCTTCCTTGCTATTTCTGTGGCTCTATCTATATCGTTTCCTGCGCCGGTGGTTATGTGGCCAAGAACTATTTCTTCAGCAGCTCTTCCTCCCATCAGTACAGCTATGTTTGCCATCAGATATTCTTTTGTGTAGGTATACCTGTCATCAATGGGGAGTTGCTGGGTTACACCCAGAGCCATTCCTCTGGGTATGATGGTTACCTTGTGAACGGGATCAGCTCCCGGTGTGAGTTTTGCAACAAGAGCGTGCCCTGACTCATGATAGGCTGTGTTCTTCTTCTCCTCCTCACTTATCACCATGCTTTTTCTCTCAACACCCATCAGTACCTTATCCTTGGCTTCCTCAAAATCCTCCATTTCAATTTTGTTTTTGTTCTTCCTTGCTGCAATGAGGGCTGCTTCGTTTACCAGATTTGCAAGATCTGCACCTGAGAATCCAGGTGTTGATTTTGCCAGAATTTCGAGATTCACATCCTCAGCAAGTGGTTTGTTCCTTGTATGTACTTTCAGAATTTCAAGTCTTCCCTTGACATCGGGACGTGGAATAACAATTCTTCTGTCAAATCTTCCCGGTCTCAGTAAAGCTGGATCAAGTACGTCTGGTCTGTTTGTGGCAGCAATGACTATAACTTCCTCATTTGCATCGAAACCATCCATCTCAACCAGCAGCTGATTCAGTGTCTGCTCTCTCTCATCATGTCCTCCACCCAGCCCCGTACCTCTCTGTCTTCCGACTGCGTCTATCTCGTCGATAAAGATGATAGATGGAGCATTCCTCTTTGCCTGATCAAACAGATCCCTCACCCTTGATGCACCAACTCCAACAAACATCTCTACAAAGTCACTTCCACTTATGGAAAAGAAGGGTACTCCAGCCTCCCCTGCAATTGCCTTTGCAAGGAGAGTTTTGCCGGTACCGGGAGGACCAATGAGAAGTACACCCTTTGGTATTTTTCCACCAAGTTTTGTGAATTTTTTGGGGTTCTTTAGAAATTCAATGATCTCTTCCAGTTCCTCCTTTGCCTCATCAATACCTGCAACATCCTTGAAGGTAACTTTGCTTTCATTGGCATTTACCATTTTGGCTCTGCTTTTACCAAAGGAGAAGGCTTTCCCACTCCCTGCCTGCATCTGCCGCATGAAGAAGATCCACACCAGGATCAAGAGTATCATTGGCGCCCAGCCGATCAGTATCGATTTCCAGAGAGGTTCCTCCGGCGCGGGTTTTGCAGCGATGTCAACGTGGTACTTTCTTAGGAAATCTATCATCTGGGGATCATTGGGGGCATAGGTGTGAAACTGGGTACCATCCTTCATCAATCCTTCTATTTCTGAGCCTTTTATAAGGACAGATTTTACTTCCTCTGAGCTTACCTTTTCCAGGAACTCAGAGTAAGTAAGTTCAATTTTCCTCTTCTCAGGCGAATAGAATAGATTGTAAAGGAGAATGAAAAAGATGATTATTGCGGTCCATAAAATAATACCTTTAAATGCGCTGTTATTCAATCTGACAATCCTCCTCTTTTAAGCTGTTTCCACTAAATATATTATCAGAAAGGTAATTTTTAGGCAAACAGTTAGAGGCAGGAGATAAACCCCAGTCTCTAACGGATCTGGGAAGTATAGGTAGATTTATTTTGCTTTTTCGTGCCATTCTCTGATCTTGCTTTTTGCACTTCTGCTGTTCCTGCTATAATTATTTTAAACCCGAGAAGGAAGGGAATTTATGAAATTGAAAAAATGGATGATTATTGTAGTCCTGCTGATCACCTCCTGTTCAAATAAATCCAGTGTGGCGAACAGGTTCAGATTGTTTTTTTCAGGTGATGTTTTGTTTGGAATTATGAAGGGTGAAAAAATCATTGTTGACTTTAAGAAACCCGGTTTCTGCGTTGAGGAGGGTAAGTTGAAGAAAGCTCCTTCTTATTCAGTCAGAGATAATGGCGCAAAGATAGAGTATGTATGCGAGGCAGGAGGTATTGATATCCCGGTTAATGTGGAAATCAGGAAGGAGGGGTCCGGGTACTCATTTGATGTTTCAATGTCATCTTTCGAAAATCTTGATGTGGAGAAGAAATATCTTACAGGTACCGTAGCATTAAACGGGGGAGAGCATATATGGGGCTTTGGTGAGAATTTTGATTCCATTGATAATGTTGGTTTCAGAAGACCCATGCAGCTGGAACTTGCACCCTGGAGTGAATCTGGATTGAACGAGGTACATCTTCCCATTCCATTCTACATTTCTTCCAGGGGTTACGGATTGCTTGTCAGTACCTGTGTTGAAGGCGAGTGGGATGTTGGTAAAACCCGGCAGGATGAGATAAGGTTCAAATTTTACACCAATCATATTCATGGAAGGATCTACTTATCTGATGATCCCTATGAAATTATCAGGGAGTATATGAGAGATACTGGCAAACCGTCTCTCCCCCCTGTCTGGAGCTTTGGGGTGTTGTGGTGGAGGGATGAGTATTACAGTGAAAATGAAATAATGGATGATATTGACCATTTAAGAGCCCTTGATGTGCCCCTTTCAGCGGTCTGGATCGATGCGCCCTGGGAGACAGGTCACAACACCTATGATTACAATCCCTCACAGTTCCCTGATCCGTGGGGTATGATAGAGAGAATGAGAGAAAAAGGTGTATATACATTCAACTGGATAACGGAACATATAAACGATCCCTCTCATGATCCGGCAACTCTCCCATATTTCGCCTATGCAGAGGAGCATGGCTATTTTGTTACAGATAATAGTGGCAATCCTTTAATACTTCCCTGGGGCAGGGGAAATGGTGCAATAATTGATTTTACATATCCCGAAGCAGCTCTGTGGTGGGAGAGTTTGGTCTCAAAACCTCTCAGAATGGGGGGGATGGGTTTTAAACTTGATTATGGTGAAGATGTCGTGCCATATCTTAGCGTGAGCCAGGGACAGAAGGCCCATGCTTTTATGTACCATTTTCACAATGGCAAAGATGAAACACAGATGCATGCCTGTTACAAGTTTCTGTATCACTACCATGCGATGAATGCGTGCAGGAAGATTCACGGAGATCTCTGTTTCACCATTGCGAGGACTGGAACGATAGGGGATCAGAGAAATGTGACGGCTATCTGGCCCGGAGACCTGGATAACGATTTTTCCTGGAGCACAGCTAACTGGGATAAAAGTGCCCCCGATGGTACCCCTCCCGGTAATGTGGGAGGATTGAAGGCTGCAGTTATGGCTGCCATAAATCTCAATATCGTAGGTTTTCCATTTTTTGGATCAGACATTGGTGGTTACAGGGGAGGGACGCCAGATAAGAATGTTATGGCAAGGTGGATTGAGTTTGGTGCCTTCTCACCCATATTTCAGTATGGGGGAAATGGAGATAGAAGACCGTGGGCAGTTTATGATGAGGAACTGGTGAAAATTTTCAGGAAATATGCCAGACTTTACGTGAAGATGTTCCCCTACATTTACACCGCGGCAATAGAGGCAACAGAGGGGATTCCAATGATTAAAAGTATTTCAATGGAGTACAGGTATGATGAGGAGACCTGGAAGTTCCCCTTTGAATACATGTTTGGTGACACAATTCTTGTGGCACCTGTGGTGGATGACACTGAAAGGGTTGATGTTTATCTTCCGGAGGGAATCTGGTATGATCTCAACAGGGGAGTAATTTTTCATGGCAAACAGATTGTCAGATCTTACTATGCACCTCTTGATACCATTCCCCATTTTGCAAGAAAGGGAGCGATTCTCTACCTTGATAAAGTACCGCAGACCTTTGTTGAATCTTCAAAGTATGTTGATCTGAAGGATGTAGAGAATCAACTTGATCTTCAGATCTTTACATTTGGTAGTTTTCACAGAAGATTCTACAACGGCGTGGATGTGAATGTGGAAAAAAGTGGGAACAATATTGAAGTTGAAATAAATATGCCGGCTGGCCTGATACTCAGAAAATGTGACATCATCAATGACAGAATGATTTCTCCCGCCTCAGGTTTTGAGGAAATATCTGGTTCATCTGAAATTGAGAGAAATAAACTGGAAATTATGAACCTGACAGGGTATCATAAATTCATTCTTATGGAGGTCAGATAGATGAATGAGTGGACGAAAAGAGAAAATGTTCTTAGATATGTTATGCTCTTATACGCTATTGCTTTCATTGTAACTGATCTGATTTTCCTCTTTGCGTCTCCACAGCTGTATGATATTATGAACTATCTTGGGTCACTTCTTGGTCTTCCACCATCGCCTCCATTTCAGGAGAGATTCTACCTTGATCTTACCAACAGCATGATGGTTATGATATCTTTCATCTCCATTGCGATTTATTTGAATCCCAGAAAAAATCTTTGCTTGCTTCCTGTTTTAATCATTTCCAAATATACAAGTTCAATTTTTGGGGTCCTTTTTTTCATTTTCACGGAGAAGTATTTTTCCTACATAGTGATTTTCTTAACTGATTTTCCCCTGGCAGTAATTGCAACATATCTGTACCTGTGGGTAAAAAAGGAAAGAGAAGAGTAACAAAAAGAAAGAAGAGCAGTAAGAATCAACGTCGCCGGATCAGATTTTTATTTTATTTTTTTCTTACTGTTGGTGTAACTGCAGGGATTCTGACTTTTCTCTATTACTTTTTCGTTGTCTGGTTTCCCGGGGATCAGATTAAGCGAGAAAATATCATGAAGATTCTCTCGAGGCATTCTGTGGTTTACTACAGTGATGGTGTGCATGAGGTGGGAAGTTTCTTTGGAAAAAGTTACAGAATATATGTGCCCCTGAAAAATATTCCCCTTTACTGCAGGGAAGCGGTGATTTCTGCTGAAGACAGGTGGTTCTACCACCATCCAGGATTCAATCCCATCTCAATGCTGAGGGCACTGATTGTGGATCTCATTAAGGGGAGAATTGTTGAGGGGGGAAGCACAATTACTCAGCAAACTGCCAAAAACCTCTTTGGGAGGCGTGGAAGAACAGTTTATGAAAAAATAAAGGAGCTGATAAATGCGCTTCGTCTTGAACATTACTACACCAAGGATGAGATACTGGAATTCTACCTGAATCAGTTCTATGTGAAGGGTCAGGGGAGAGGTATAGGGGTGGCTGCCAGGTATTTTTTCAACAAGGATGTCTCTGATCTCACTCTTAAAGAGTGTGCCTTTATTGCAGGGTCCGTGAAGGCGCCATCAATGTATGACATTTTTTCTGCAAAGAATATTCAGCAGGAGAAGAGGATAAGGGAGAGAATAAGAAAGAGGGTACATTATGTTCTCTACAGGATGTACAGAAATGGATATATTGACAGGAAAACCTATCTTCACGCATTGAGGGAAAAATTGAAGTTTCACATGGGAATTCTTTCCACAAGGCCCAATGTGATGATAAATGTTATCAGTGATATCCTCGAAAGTCCTGAGTTTCAGGAGATCTGGGAAAGTGCCGGCATTGAAAATATATACACGGCAGGACTTAAAATCTATACAACGCTGGATTATGACCTTGAAAGGGAATCTCTATTCGCTCTGAGAAAGAGGCTCTCACTCCTTGACACACTTCTCAGGGGATATTCGCCACCTTCAGGTATATCTCTTGAGGTTTATCCCTCTCTGGAAAAGGGTTTTTACTATGGAAGTATTGTCAGAAAGGGCAGGAAAGCTTTAACTGTCAGGATAAGAGCACCATCTCCACAGAATATAAAAGTCAACCTTCTTGAATGTCCTCAGGTTCCTGTGGCAGATTACTTTTACAGAAGGGGAAGATGGGTTTCTCCCACAGTGGCGGTAAGATATTTCATGAAAAATTTTAAAAAAGGTGATCCAGTTCTGATAAGTTACGATGGTGAGAAATTCTGTGTGGAGAAATATCCCCGACTGGAGGGTGCAGTTTTCGTTACACAGGCTGGAAGAATAAAGGCTATGGTTGGAGGTTTTACCAACATCTACTACAACAGGGCGTGGGTGGCGAGGAGGCAGCCGGGATCTATTTTTAAAATTCCACTTTATCTGGAGTACTTTCTTCTGGGCCAGTTAAACACCGATCCCATTCCCGATGAGAGGGAGATGTATATCTATCAGGGTCAGCCTTATTTCCCCAGACCTGATCATCCTCCTCATTCAAAGATTGTTTCAATAGCGTGGGCAGGTGCCTACTCTGAAAATCTTGCAACTATTAATCTTCTATTCAATCTCTTTAACTACTCCCCACCACAGGATATCTTAAAACTTGCCAGATGGAGTGGAGTTCTTCCAGAGAGGATAGACAGAGATTATCTCAAATTTCTGGGTAAGGAGGGAATAACTTTTACGAAGAAGACTCTCTTCTGCTCCATAGTGGAGGAAAGTGCCGGTGAAATCATAAGGGACCAGGGTTTCAATCTTTCTCCTGATGAAATTTACGCTTTGAGAAATATGAGATGCAGTCCCGTGATTGCAAGGATAAGGAAACAATTATTGAGAAAAAAGAGAAGAAGTGAGGAGGAACAGCTCAGGTTGAGATTTACCCTTTATGATTATGACTGGTTGATAAGAAAGAGAGACAGAATTGAGAAGTTGTTAAAGGAAGGTAGTTATGAGGCACTGAAGATTACTGACGATAATGGAAAAATCTCCATATGTACAGAAAACTTTGCTCCCTGCAGGGGTGAAAGAATTTACTCGCTCTCACCGTCTGAACTCGAAAATTACTGGGTTGAGGGAGTGATTCCTCTTCAACTGTTGAACGAGCTTGAGAATGATGCAGAGGAAAAATTCAACTCTCTTCTTTCCGCCTACTCTTTTTATTCTCCTCAATTGATAGTTCATCTCAGGGATTTTAAAACATATCTGGCTCTCTCAGTGTATGAAAAGTTGATGAACATGATGGGAGTTGTTTCTCCTCTGAAAAAGGTTCCATCCCTCCCCCTGGGAAGCTCAGGAGTAACTCTGCCGGAGTTGAGTCTGGTATACACAACTCTCTCTCAGGGTTTCAGGTATTATACCTCTGATCAGCCCTATGGGCTTACTTTAATAGACCATATTGATTACAATGGGGAAACCATTTACCGCAGTGAAATTGAAATACAGCAACTCATCCCGAGACGATACATTTCAATGGTTGATTCAGTACTTGAAAAGGTTTTTCAAATAGGAACTGCCAGAAGCATGAGGGAAAAGTTCGTGATTGATTACAATGGAAGGAAATATTATCTCCCTGTAATGGGTAAGACTGGAACAACAAACAATTTTACCAATTCATCCTTTGTGGGAATTGTTCCGGTGATAACGAGGGATGGTGTTACACTTTCTCCAGATGGAGCATTTGTGGTTGCGGGGTATGTCGGGTATGATGATAACAAACCTATGAGAAAGCATGGTTACAGGGTATTTGGATCCAATGGAGCACTTCCCGTGGTGGCAGAGGTTATGAGAGAAATTGTTGATAAATCTCACTTCCAGGATATACTTAGTTTTGATGAGATAAGAGGAAATTATGTTTCCCTTGAAGTACCTGACGACTTCCAGTGGTATGAAGTAGATGAAGTTACAGGGATACCCCTTGCTCCTGTGACTGACCCTGAAGAGGTGGATGTGAGAAAGAGAATTGAGACCACAATGAGGAGAGAAAAATTATGGTTGCCCGAAAAATAACCTTTCTTTCAATTCTTCTGCTATTCCTCTTTTCATCCTGTGCCACCCTTTTTAAAACGACCCTTCCCTACAGGGAAAGAGAAAATTACATCTATGAACTTGATGAGGAGAGAAGAGTCCTGGAATCACTACAGAATAAGGTGCCGCAGTCTGATCTTGATATGGCTATAAGACTCAACATAACTTTAAAAAATGCCATAAAGGAAGGAAGAGAACCCAGATATGTCCTTTTCCTCTACAAAATTTATTCTCAGAAACTCACAGCTCTACTCAATAGTGTGAATTACATAGCTGGTAGGGTTACCTCTCCCTCTGAGGTGAAGCCTCCACTTCAGCGGAATCACCCCGAATCGCAGGAGTTTCAGAATTACCCTTCTACAGCCACGATGCAAACATCAATTTCTCCTTCGGTATCAGAAGAAAAGGAGTGTGATTTTGCCAGTGCAGTTGAGGATTTTAATAACCAGCAGTGGAAAGAGGCCTATTCAAAATTTCAGAAGTGCCTTGAGGAGGGAGTCAGGGTTGATGAAGCAGGGAGTTACCTGAGGAAAATTGAACAGAGGGTGATTCTTCCCGAGTGGAACAGGGCAAATCTCCTTGTTTATCAGGGAAGGAGCGAAAGTGACCCTGCGAGAAAGAGGGAATTCCTCGAAAAAGCCAAGGAGATTCTTCTGCGACTTAATGAAGATTACCCTGACAACAGATATTCTCCCAAGATTGAGAAAAATATTGAGGTGATCAACAGACTTCTTGATCAGCTCTCCCAGTAGTTACGGGAGGGAAATCTTCCCACAGATTACCCTTCTCTCAGCCCCTGTTGCCCCGGGAATATTTATTCCCTCCTTCTCGAAGAGAGTTTTGTATCCAAAGAGAGCAAAGGCCATTGCCTCCATGGCCTCTGATCTGTAGCCATAATCTTCAATTTTCTTTACAGGTATTTCCGCAAAGTACTTTCTCAGTGCTTCAGTTAGAGTGGGGTTTCTGCTCCCCCCACCTGTTACTATCAATTCTCTTGCAGGATAATGTGGAAGTATAAATCTTCTGTATGCATCGTGGATTGAACATGCAGTGAGTTCAACGAAGGTTCTCACAATATCTTCAGGTGGGTTATTTCCATACCTTTTCTTAACATTCAGGTATGTTTCCATTCCAAAATCCTCTCTTCCCGTGGATTTTGGAGGTGGAATTCTGAAAAAGGGATGATTGCAGAGTTCTTCCAGCATCTCTTCAATAATATTCCCCTTTCCAGAGAAGGTTCCATCTTTATCAAAGGAGCTCTCCCCTCCGGTAAGGTCACAAACAGCAATATCTATGAGGGAGTTCCCAGGGCCAGTGTCAAAGGCTATGAGGTCATCTATTTTACCGGTTACAACTGTGATGTTTGCTATTCCTCCAATGTTGAGCACCATCAGAGGTTTTTCTCTATTTTTGAATAGAAAGTGGTGGAAATATGGTGTGAGAGGAGCTCCTTCTCCCCCGACAGCCAAATCATCCATTCGAAAATCTGAAACGACGGGAATTCCGGTAATTTTTGCAATGTGTGCTCCATCACCGATCTGGAGAGTGGCGCCTTTCCCGGTGTATCTCTTTGATCTGTGAAAGATTGTCTGACCGTGAGAACCTATGACTCCAATTTCATCTTTTCTGAGCCTGATATTTTCAATGAATGCTTTGACACTTTCCCCGTAGAATTTTCCCAGCTCAATGTTCAGATCTGCAATTTCCTCCAGGGAAATTGTAGTGGAGTGGATGGTTCTTAAAATTTTTTTGTGCAATTCTCCTGGATAGTTAACTTCCCTGAATTCTAAAAGTTTCACATCTGTGTTGCTTATCTCAATCAGGGCAATATCAAGAGCATCAGCTGATGTTCCCGACATTAAACCTATTGCCTTCATCCTTTCTCCTGCAGAGAAACTCCTGTAAGGGCAAGAGTCTCTGCGGCAATAAGGGTTCTCCTTAGTGCAAACTCTTTTAGAGTGGCTTCTGCAAATTCTTTTGTGTGAATTGGAGTGGGTTTTTCTGTGATTCTTATGGTTGCCTGAAGTGTTGGAATAATGTGGCTCAGATTACCAATATCTGATGATGCCCACCTGCCACGGGGAGTTTCGTCAAGATCAATATCTGGAGAGAGTTTAAGAAGATTTTCTCTGAATAGATCCTCAAGGAATGGGTAATGTTTCATCTCCTTCAACTCAAATGGTGAGAAACTGATCTTCACTTTTGTAAAGCTACCCTCTGCGGCAGCTTTTGCCATTTTTTTAAACCTTTTTTTAAGTTCCTGGAGAAGCATGGAATCCTTTGCTCTGAGATGAAATGTCGCCTCTGCTTCTGCAGGTATTATGTTGGGTGCCACTCCACCTCTGGTGATTATTCCATTTATTCTGAAATCATTGCTCAGATTCTGTCTGTGTGAGTTTATCAGATTGAAGAGATTTATCAGAGCATGAAGGGCATTTATACCTCTGTCAGGATAACTTGATGCATGAGCCTCTTTGCCGGTGTATCTCACATTAACCTCAGATAGTGCAACAAGTTCCGGCCTCATCCTCGTTCTGTTGCCGGGGTGAAACATGAGGGCATAGTCAAGATCATTGAAGATTCCAGCCTCTATCATTGAAATTTTTCCTCTACCTGTTTCTTCTGCCGGTGTTCCAATAACCATGACTTTTCCACGATATCCTGTGTGTGAGAGGATTATTCCGGCTGTTACTGATGCTGCTGCAATAAGGTTATGACCGCAGCCATGTCCTATTTCCGGGAGAGCATCATACTCTGCAATAAATGCAATAGCAGGTCCATCATCTGAGAGAACTTTTTCAGCAACAAAATGGGTTGAAAGACCCTTTACAGGAGGGATGTGTACCCTGAATCCATGCTTTTCAAGGATTTCCATGAGATATCTGCTACTATGTTTTTCTTTTAGTGAAACTTCGCGAAGCTGGTAGAGTTTTTTTGCGATTTCTTCAAGCAGGGGGTAAAATTTTTCCCCTTCTTTTTTTATCTCTTCAATTTTTCCCTTTTTCAACTCTGAATCTTTCACCCTGACTTTTTGAGTGGATGTATTCATGCACCACGTTGTAGAATAGATGAGGTAGTTCCCTTTTTATCTTTTCCACTTTTTCTTCATTTAATAGAGGTACACCAT
>JALSQH010000058.1 GCA_026985515.1 bacterium | reverse complement strand
TTGAAAGATACTTCAGGTTAAAGGAAAACTGGCCCTTTAAAAGCAGCGGGGAAAAAATCCTTGACAAATATGAATTTCATGGAAAAGAGTTTAAGATAAGAAAGTTAGAAACATTTGAATTGCTTTCTGAGGGAGAAGATATGTACCGTATTTTGCGGTCTCTGGAATCCTCATTTAAAAACAGCGAAGAAGTGAAAGAGGCAGTAAATATAATTGACTCAATTGCAAAAGATGTTGTCTCAGCAATCCTCAAAGCAGAGAAAATTGGTGAACTGATTCCTTCAACAATGTAAAGGGGGCGGGAAGATTAAAAAAATTCTACCATTTTTCTTCTATATTTTCTCCCTTTTTCTGACAAACGGATGCTACAGGGCACATGAGGGTAAAGTGCATCTATCTATCAATGAAGAAGAAAGAAACATTGAAATTGATCTCACACAGAAAGATGAATACACAGTTTCTCCCTATGATGTCCTGTCAATCACTGTTTTTCAACATCCTGAACTCTCTGTGGAACAGGAGATGGTAAAAGATGATGGAACAATCACAATTCCCAGAATTGGAAGCATAAAAGTTCAGGGATTGAAACTCAGTGAATTGCAGAAAAAAATTCAGCTGAAATTGAAAAAAATTCTGAAAAAACCTGTTGTAAGTGTTTCACCCCTCAGAATCACAGGGGCAAGATACTCCATTCTTGGAGCTGTGTCACAGCCCGGGAATTACCCCCTTCTCAAGCCAGTAACCATAATGGATGCCATAGGAATTGCTGGAGGCACCACATCAGAAGCTTCTTTTTACCGCTGGTTTCTCATAAGGAAAGGGGTGGTTTATCCGCTTGATCCACGAAACCTCAAGCTATTGAAAAAAATCTATATTGTGAGAGGCGACACCCTCATTGTGGAAAAGACAACAAATATGAGAGTGATTGTGCTGGGAGCCGTAAACCATCCCGGAAGCTATCCTCTTCAGTCTGCCCACCCCACAGTCTGGGAAGCAATAGCCCAGGCAGGAGGATTCAGAAATGATGCATGGAGAAGCCAGATCGGGATTCTTCACTGGGGTAAAGGAAAAGTTCAGATAAGGGTTATAAGCTACTTCTATCCAGACTTAAAGCATCTGCAGGATGTTTTTCTCTACCCGGATGATGTTGTTTATGTGCCATCCAGCCCTGTGGGGGAGTGGAACAGGATCATTTCCCTTATTCAACCAACACTCAACATGTTCCTTGTTCAGCCATTTGGGGTTGTGAGAGATTATTACATGATCCAGGATCTGAGAAAAAGGTGAAGATTGATGAGCCTGACTGAAGAACATTACTACAGAAAAGATGATGAACTCAATCTCAAAAATCTGCTCTGGATTATAAACCGGTATATGCTTCACATAGTGGTAATTACCTCCCTCGCTGTAATAGGGGGAATCGTCTACATTATTCTGAAAGAACCGGTCTACTCAGCCTCAACCACACTGCTGATTGAAAAACAGCCTGAGGCATGGTGGGAGAGTCTTTCTCCCGTGGGAGCTCAGAACAAGGGGAAAACAGAGCTTTACATAATCAAGAGCCGGACAATTGCAGAAAAGGTGGTGAGGGATCTGAAGCTTTTTACCAGAGTCTTTCTGCCCGGCGCTGATATAGTGGTAGAATGGGTAAAACTCCCACCTGGTGGTGAATACAGAATAGAGGTACTTGACAGAGAGGGAGATTTTGAGATAAAGGGAGACAACGGTTTTACTCTGAGAGGGACATTCAACACCCCGGTAACCTATGGTAAATGGGGAGTGTATATCCGTGCTCTGAAATTCAGTGAAAAAACCTCTGGTAAAATACTTATCCTTCCCTTCAGAAAGGCAGTTAAGAAACTGATGGAAAATACATCTGCCAACTATGTTGAGGAGAAAACAAGAATCATAAAAGTTTCGGTTGAGGATCCAGATCCCTGCATGGCTGCGAGAATTGCAAACAAAATAGCGGAAAAATATATTGAATGGAACATTGAGGCAAGAACAGAGGAAGCAACAAAGTCGTTAAAATTCATTGACGGGCAACTCAAGTTTATAATCTCACAGCTCAATCAACTGGAAAAAACCTACGACGACTTGAAAAAGAAGAAGAAAATATTTGCTATTGACGAGGAAGTGCAGAACTATGTTGACCAGCTGTCCAGTCTTGAATCGCGACTCTATCAACTCAAATTCATGGAAAATACATACCGATCGGTACTGGAAAGTCTTAAAAAGAACAGAGCACCACTGCTCTATCCTTCGATGGAGCAGGATGAGGTGCTTCAGGGGATTATTTCCCGGATTACTGAATTGAAAAGTCAGATTGCATCGCTTCTCACCGAGTACACAGAGGATTCGCCCAATGTTCTGACACTAAAGAATCAGTTGAATCAGGAAAAGAGGGAACTGTTCAACTATCTCAGGTCCCGGGCAAGTGAATTGAAGATTCAGCAGGAACAACTCTCAGCCACAATAAAGATACTGCTGGATAAGATGAAAAAATTTCCAGAGTCAGAGAGAGAAATTTTAAGGCTTAAAAGGAAATTGACAGTAACAGAGGATATTTACAAATTTCTTCTCAAGAAAAAAGAAGAAGCCCGAATCACAAAGGCAATGACAGTGAGCAAAATTAGAGTAATAGATCCGGCAATACCTCCCACAACACCGGTGGCACCGAGGAAAAAACTGATTCTCCTCCTCACATTCATTTTTGGATTACTCTCAGCAATCTTCCTCGTCGTGACCTATGACTATATCAACGACACAATAAAGAGCATCGATGAGCTGAAACACATCGCCAATCTTCCTATTTTCGGCATAATTCCAAAAATCTACCCACCTCAAAATGGAGAGAAGGAAAATTTTGATCCATATTTAATTGTTCACTACAATCCCAGGTCCCATGTATCTGAAGCATACAGAATGCTCAGGACAAACATTCAGTTTATCGACCCCACCGGTCAGACCAAAGCTCTTTTAATGACAAGTGCGCTTCCCCAGGAAGGAAAATCAATAACCACAGCCAATCTTGCCATCACACTCTCAGAACTTGGTCACAGGACGCTTATTCTGGACCTTGACCTCCACAAACCCAGACAGCACAAGATTTTTGGAAAGGAGCAGATTCCGGGAGTGACAGATTACATTACCTCCCACGGAAAACTCTCCATAAGCCAGATTATTCGAGAGACAGGTTTCAAAAACCTGTATCTCATACCTTCCGGAACTATTCCACCGAATCCCTCTGAAATTCTCTCTTCAGAGCCCTTCAGAAAATTCCTCTCAGACCTGAAGGAACAGTTCAACTTCATTCTCATAGATTCACCCCCCGTCACAGCTGTGACAGATACTCTGATCCTTTCCACCATTGTTGACGCAGTATTCCTGGTAGTCGTCGAGGGATCAAGCAGAAGGGAGAATGTAAAAAGAGCTGTTGAATTGATTGGTAACGTTGGAGGCAAACTGAAGGGTGCAATATTTAACAATGTTTCACCAAAAGAAAAAAGGTACGGCTACTACTATACATACTATGGAGAAGATGAAACGCCAACTTTTTCTGTGAAAAAATTTATAAGCCGCATTGGAGGATTCTTCAAAAGAGAGAAAGGGAAAAATAGAAATGATTGATATTCATTCCCACTTCATAGCGGGTCTTGACGATGGCCCGGAAGCTATGAGAGAAACTGAAGCAATAATGGAAACATATTACGAACTTGGATTCACCCATGTAGTGGAAACAACCCACTGTTATCCTGGACTTTTTGAAGTGCCGGATGAAAGATTAACAGAAATAACCAGCAGGATGAAAAAGAGCAATATTAAAATCTTCTCAACCAGGGAATACTTTGTTGATTTCAATTTCCTTGAAAAGCTGGAAAAGAAAAATATTCTCCCCTATCCCGATGGCAAACATATTCTCATTGAATTTTCTTTTTCTATACCTCCAATAAACTGGGAGCACATCATCTTCAAAATCGTAACAGAAGGTTATATCCCTATCCTCGCTCATCCAGAAAGATATGAATGGATCTCCTCCATACCACAATTTGTTGAAGAATTTAAAAGAAGAGGTGGGCTTTTGCAGGGAAACATGGGAAGCTTTGCCGGAATATATGGGAGGTACATAAAAAAACAGTTCCTCAAACTCCTCAATGAAAAAATGTATGACTTCCTTGCCACCGATACCCATTCACATTCACAGCTGAAACTCATCGGTCAAACTTTACCAGTTCTCAGGGAAACAGCATGTGAAAAATACTGGCTGGAAATGACAGAAGAAAATCCCCTTATCCTTCTGGAGGAAAGCAGAAATGAGGTACTTTAGCACCAGAGACGCAAATCTCAACTTTTCATTCCAGGAAGTGATCCTGAAGGGTATAGCCCCTGATGGAGGGCTGTTTGTCCCTGAAAAAATTCCCGCACTATCCATGGATGAACTTGAAAAATTCTCTTCCCTTCCATACAGAGAGGTTGCATTCCATATCTTCAAAAAATTTGAAGTGGACATCGATGACGAAACGCTGAAATTCCTCCTTTCAAGAGCCTTTAAACGATTTAACCATCCTGAAGTTGCACCTGTGGTTCATCTCAAGGAGAAAATTTTCCTTGTGGAGCTCTTTCACGGTCCAACATCAGCGTTTAAAGATATGGCTCTTCAGGTTATGCCCCTCCTTTTCGAATTTTCTCTCAGAGAACTGAACAGGAAAAGGGAGGACTCGGGGGAACCTGCACTGCACTACATGATTCTGGTAGCAACATCTGGAGACACAGGAACAGCTGCTCTTGAAGGTTTTAAAAATCTTGAAAACATTGAGATAACGGTTCTCTATCCCAAAGGCGGTGTAAGTGATCTTCAGGAATTACAGATGATAACCCAGGATGGATTTAACCAGCATGTTTATGGAATTCTGGGCGACTTTGATGATGCCCAGAATGCTGTTAAGTTCATTTTTACCGATAGAAAATTCACACAATATCTTGAAAGCATCAACTACAAACTCTCCTCAGCCAACTCCATAAACTGGGGTAGATTACTCCCACAGGTTGTCTACTACATAACTTCATACCTCCACCTTGTGAAAAAAAATGTTATCAGGGTCGGGGAACCAGTAACAATAGCGGTACCAACGGGAAATTTTGGAAATATTCTTGCTGCCTACTATGCAAAAGAAATGGGCATCCCCGTAGAGAAACTGATCTGTGCATCCAACGAGAACAAAATTCTGTACGATTTTTTTACTGCTGGTGTATATGACCTCAGGAATAGAAAACTTATCAAAACCCCTTCACCATCCATGGACATACTCATCTCCTCCAATCTTGAAAGATTACTCTATCATGTGTCTGGCGAAACAGAGTATGTGAGAAAAATAATGACAGATCTCAGAGAAAAGAAATTTTTTGAAATTGAAAAAAGCATTTTTGAAAAACTCGGTGAAATTTTTTACCCGGGATGGGTCACAAATGATGAAACCCTCTCCTTTCTCAATAAAATTTTCAGAGAAACCAGCTACCTCATGGACCCTCATACCTCTGTCGGTGTAAAAATCGCCGAGGAATATTCAGCAAAAAATCCCGCCATTCCCATAATAGTGGCGTCTACAGCCCACTGGGCAAAATTTGGCATTGATGTTTACAAGGCTCTTCATTCCATTCCATACGCACGGGATAAAAACGATATTCCTGAACTCAGGGAAAAAAGTGGAATTGAAGTGGTGAGAATGGTGGCGGAACAAACGGGTAAAAGCATCCCGGAAAATATTAATTCTCTGGATAAGAAAAAAATTATCCACAACCGTACAGTACCAAAAGAACCATTAAAAATAGAGGAAGAACTGAAGAAGATTGTTGAAGGATGAGTGGAAAAATAGCAGTTAAATTATCACTATTGCTTCTCATTCTCCTTTCATCATGCTCAAAATGGGACCATCCCTCATACTGGGTAAGGACAGAGGATGGATGCAGACTACCCGTTTTCACATATTCAGGTAAATCCACCATGCCAGCAATAATATATCTTCATGGACTTGGAGCAAATCACAACAATTTTGACGCCTACCCACCCAGCTCCTTTGCAAGATTTTTCTCCAGAAAGGGCTACCAGGGATTCTCCTTTGACTTCAGGGGCCATGGGGGAGCCATATGCAGAGATAAAAGTAAAATCAAAATAGGCAGATTGTGGAGGTATGACCTTCCGGCAGTTATAAGATCGGTAAAGAAAAGAAAAATTAAAAGGTACTTCTTAATGGGACACAGCCTTGGAGGAATTACTCTCCTGGAATATGCAGCACACTTTACCGATCCGTCCCTTATCTCAATAATTGCAATAGGTGCACCAGTAACTTTCACCTCTTCACAGAGAAAAATATTTCTTCCACTCATAAACAGGATTGACTTTTTAAAGAGGATTTCTCCCTACCTGTGGTCATATCCATTCAATTATCTGATAGATGCTGAACCAGTAATAAAATTTGCTCTGAGACACATAAAGCTTATCAGATTGCTGGGCAACCCTGATAATCTGGATCCTGAGCAGGTCAAAGTAATGCTCACGAGAGCTGTGAGTCCATCCACACCCATATCAATCATTGATCAGCTCAAGGAGGCAATAATCAATGGTCCTCTGGTAGATGAAATGGGCATCAACTACCTCACCTCACTTGAGAAAATTAAAGTACCGGTCCTATTCATTGCAGGAAGCACTGACATGATGGCCAGACCGAAGGCTGTAATTATGAGCTATAGAGAAACAAAGGCTCTGGCAAAACTGATCATTGCAGGGAAAAAGTACGGATTTTCCATTGACTATGGTCACATAGATTTAGTGGTAGGAAAAAGAGCTCCCTCCGAAATACTGCCCATCATCTACAACTGGATAAAAAGATACAGTGATGGAGGCGGCGACCGGATTCGAACCGGTGAATAGCGGTTTTGCAGACCGCCCCCTTAGGCCACTTGGGTACGCCGCCATAAATAAAAAATGGAGCGGGAGACGGGACTCGAACCCGCGACATCAACCTTGGCAAGGTTGCGCTCTACCACCTGAGCTACTCCCGCTCTCGACAAAATATTTTATAGAAAAAAAGCGTGCTGTCAATAGGGGGTGAAGATTAAACTTTACCACTTTTGTAAGCATTTTCCCAATCTGATATGATAACTATCAGAAATGAGGAAAGTCTACGAGAGACAGATAATTGCAGATGGTTGGGGAGAAGAGGGACAGAGGAAACTTCTGAACTCAACTGTTGCAGTTGCAGGTGTTGGAGGACTCGGTTCCCTTATAACATACTACCTCACCGCAGCAGGTATAGGCAGATTACTCCTCTGGGATCCTGACCAGGTATCTGAAAGTAATCTTAACAGGCAGATCCTATACACACTGGAGGATCTTGGGAAAAAAAAGGTTGAAGCGGCAAGAGAAAGATTAACGAAACTTAATCCCGATGTGAAAATAGAAATTTTCTCTGAAAAAATCAATGAAAAGAACATCGAAATGTTGAAAGGAGCAGATGCCATTGTAGATGCCCTTGACAACATGGAAACGCGAATGCTACTTAACAGATTTGCGGTAAAAAATGGAATTCCCCTCTTTCACGGAGCCATTTATGGGTGGGAAGGTAGAGTTACCACCATTCTTCCAGATGGGCCTTGCCTTGCCTGTCTGTACGGTGCATCCCCGACAGCTCCATCAGGTACAATCCCTTCAATCGGAGCAGTGGTGGGACTTGTGGCATCCATTCAGGTGCAGGAGGTACTCAAGTATTTGCTTGGTTATGGAAAACTACTATCAGGGAAATTAATGATATGGGATGGGAAAAATGGAAAAATGATTGAAATTTCTTACAGCAAAAACCCGGGATGCCCTGTTTGTGGAGGTGAAAAATGAAGATTCACACGAGAGAAAAAACCATTGAGGAGAGGATTCAGGAAATAACTGTCAGAGACCTCATTGAAAAAAAATTGAAACTCAATCCGGAAGAAGTGCTTGTAATTGACAGGCAAAATAACAGAATTCTGCCACCCGATTACAGATTGAAAGATGAAGATGAAATAGAAATCAGAATGGTAATTTCAGGAGGATAAGAAACCAATGAAGTGTAAAATCTGCGGCAGACCTGCGGTAATAAAACTTCCCGCACACAATATTGCGTTATGCGAGAAGTGTTTTGAAGAATTTGTTCTGAGAAGGGTAAAAAACGCCATCAAAACTTACAAAATGTTCACAAAAGATGATAAAGTTGCAGTGGCAGTTTCTGGAGGTAAGGACAGTCTTGCTCTCTGGGACATATTAACCAGACTCGGTTACGAAACAGGGGGAATTCATATTCATCTTGGAATCGGAAAATATTCTGATGAATCTCTTCAGAAGGCTGAAAATTTTGCAAAAAAAATAAACTCCGAACTCACGGTGATTTATGTCAGGGACTTTTTCGGTACCGGTATTCCAGAAATAGCAAAAATTACAAAAAGGAAAACGTGTTCAGTATGTGGCACAATTAAAAGATACCTCATGAATCGCTTTGCCTATGAAAAGGGTTATACCGTCCTTGCCACAGGACACAATCTCGATGACGAAGCATCAACACTTTTAGGAAACCTCCTTTACTGGAAGGATCTCTATCTGGCTCGCAAGGGTCCTGTTCTCCCTTCCACACACCCCAAACTCATCAGAAAAGTTAAACCACTTGTTTTCTTGACAGAGAGAGAAATAGCTGCCTATACTATATTGAGAGGAATCGATTATATATATGAGGAGTGTCCACATGCAGCCGGGGCTACATCAATTTTTCACAAGCATGTATTGAACGAAATTGAGAATTATTCCCCCGGCACAAAACTGCACTTCCTGAAAGGCTTTTATGAAAGGAAAAATATATTTGCCAGGCTCTATCCTGAAGAAACAAAAATGCAGCATGAATGTAAAGAATGCGGGTATCCCTCCAGTGGGGAAATATGTGGATTCTGCAAACTCAGGAGGAGGGTAAAGGAGAAACTGGAAAATGGAAGAGAAACAACAACAGCCTGAAAAAGCAAAAATCCTCGTTGTGGATGATGACCCCGGAGTGGCAGAATCACTTTCGGAATTCCTCCAGGAAGAAGGCTTTGAAACAGATTTTGCAACCAGTGGAGAAGAAGCTCTCGAAAAACTCTACGAAAAAACCTACGACCTGATGATAACTGACGTGGTGATGCCAGGAAAGATCAACGGACTATCCCTGCTTCAGAGGCTCCGGGAGGAGTTCAAAAATCCCCCCGCAGTGGTGGTAATGACTGGAGCCGCCTCTTACGATGGAGCAGTTGAAGCTGGAAAATATGGAGCAATTGAATATATTGTAAAGCCATTTAAACTTCCTGAGATTCTGAAACTTGTTGAAAAGGCATTGAAAATCAAAAAGGTAGAAGGTGAAAACTTTGTTTTGAAACAGATGCTTGAAAATTACAGAGCATCTGAGGAGCTTGTTGAAATAATGGATGAGGAGAAAATTTATGATCTTCTGGTGGAATCATCAATAAAAACAACATTCGCAGATGTCGCCTTTGTGGGAAGATATGATGAAAAAAATAAAAAGTGCATATACAAAAAGGGATTATCCACCAGGGAGGACATAGATCCAGAAGAATTATTTAAAAAAATTGACTTCCCCTTCATCGAAGGATACTTTCAGGAAGGAAAAATAATTCTCTTCTCAGATGAAGAAGTTGGAAAGGTATTTCTGGATAAGACTCCCCAGATGGGGATCACATCCATTCTGATGGTTCCCCTGAGAGCCGGCGGGAAACATCTTGGAACGGTGGCAGTTGCATCTCTTAGTAAAGTTAACAAATTCACCGATGTTGATAAAAAGGCCCTGTTTCTCCTTGCATCAAGAGCGGGTGTATCTCTCAAGAATGTGGAACTATTCAAAGACCTTCAAAAAGTATTCACCGAAACCATTCAGAGTCTTGTAAGAGCAGTTGAGGCAAAGGATCAATACACAAGGGGTCATTCAGAAAGAGTGGCTTTCTGGGCAGAGATTCTGGCAAAGAAATGTGGATGCAGTGACGAGATGGTGGAAAACATCAGGAACGCTGCTCTTCTCCACGACATAGGAAAAATTGGCATGGACCTTTCAGCTCTTAAAAAAAGTACAGCTCTTACAGAAGATGAAATGGAACTTTTCAGAACTCATCCAGAGGTGGGTAAAAAGATACTTGAGCCGATAAACTTCTTCAAGCCCATAATTCCCATGGTTTATTATCATCATGAAAGGTGGGACGGAAATGGATATCCAGAGGGCCTGAAGGGAGAACACATCCCTGTTGGTGCAAGAATAATTGCCATTGCAGACAGCTTTGATGTCATGACCACAGACAGACCTTACAGGAAGAGATTGCCCTTCAAATCGGTTATCCATGAATTGGTTGACAATATGGGTACCCAGTTCGATCCACAGTTAACAAGAATTTTTCTCAACTTCCTGGTCTCAGATGAGGGGAAAAAAGCCATAAAAACTCTCCTTCCCGAATATTACGAGGAGAACAGGGAGGCAATAGAAAGTTTCACCGAAGAATCTCTCCAGCGAATTCTTCAAGAGAAGTATAGAGAGGCTGAATCCCTCTGATCAGTTGATCCTCTGTGAATTTCTCAATGTATGGAAATCTTCCCGCCACTGGCATTTTCGAAAAATGTTTTATT
Organism: bacterium; assembly: GCA_026985515.1. GTDB lineage: Bacteria > JALSQH01 > JALSQH01 > JALSQH01 > JALSQH01 > JALSQH01. Next base: position 6,644 of record JALSQH010000058.1, on the reverse strand, counting down.
TTCTTCAAATTATCTTCCAGCAGAAAAGGATCCCCTTCAGAAAGATCGTTCAGTATGATAATTCCCTTTATTCCCCTTCTATCAAGTACATCCACAGTTAAAAGTGTATGATTTATCACGCCAAGTTTATTCCCTGCCACAACCATAACGGGAGTATCAAGTGCGAGAATCAGATCAAGATAGGTAGTCTCATAATTTACTGGAACGAGCAGACCTCCAGCCCCCTCTACAAGAGTTACCCCTTCATCATATCCCTTAAGTTTTTCTTTCAAATCCTCAATGGGAATCTCGATCCCCTCCCTTTCTCCTGCGGTAAGAGGGGCAGCAGGATACTTCAGTCTGTAAAAGACCTCAACAGCGTCATCGCCCAGAAATTTTCTGTAAAGTGTCTCATCCTCACAGACAGGGTCACACCCAGTCTCAACAGGTTTAATAACCCTGCACTTCTTTCCTCTGCTCTTTAAGAAAAGGCAGAGGGCAAGGGTGAAAACTGTTTTTCCCACCCCTGTATCTGTCCCTGTAACAAAGATCTTACCCTTTCCGTCGCTCATACTCTTCAGTTACCTCTTTAATTGAGCGATAAACTCCATCAAGGAGAAAATCAAGCTCCTCTATGGATATGCAGAGAGGCGGCATAAGAACTATTACATCCCCAAGTGGTCTGATAATTATCCCGTATTTTCTTGCTCTCACTATAACCTGATGACTGATTCTGTCACCATAGGGATACTCTTCCTTTGTCCTCTTATCCCTGACCAGTTCTATCCCGACCATAAAACCAGCCTGCCTGATATCTCCCACATGGGGTAATTCTCTGAACTCCTCAAGCTTCTTCTCTAAATGTCTGATTTTTGGCTGAAGGTTTTCAATAACCTTTTCTTTTTCAAAGAGATCTATACTTGCAATTGCTGCGGCTGCAGCAAGAGGATTCCCGGTATAGGTGTGGCCGTGGAAAAATGTTTTTTTCTCCGCATAGTCAGCCCAGAAACCCATATAAATTTCATCAGTTGTGAGAGTCGCTGCAATAGGCAGGTAACCGCCGCTTATTCCTTTTGCAACAGCCATTATATCTGGCTTAACATTCTCATGCTCAACAGCAAACATCTTCCCCGTCCTTCCAAAACCTGTGGCTACCTCGTCAACGATGAGAAGTATATCATTTTCCTTCGCTGCTTCATAAATCCCCCTCAAGAAACCCGGGGGTGATTTTATCATACCGGCAGCTCCCTGCATAATGGGCTCAATGATAATGGCAGCTGCATCCTCCCTGTGTTCCGAAATTATTTTTTTTGCCTCAGTGAGACACTCCATATTGCAGGTATCGGGACTTTTGCCGTAGGGGCATCTGTAACAGTAGGGATAGGGTATCTTAATGGTTTCAAAGAGAAGCGGTCTGTAAATCTGATGAAAGAGATCTATTCCCCCCACACTTACAGAGCCGATTGTATCTCCATGGTAGGCATTTACAAAAGAAATAATCTTTTTCTTTTGGGGTCTCCCCGTTTGTTGAAAATATTGATAGGCAATTTTTAAACCAATTTCAACTGCCGTTGAACCATTGTCAGAGTAAAAAATTTTAGTGAGATTATCAGGGGTAATTTTTATCAATCTCTCAGCCAGCTCTATGGATGGTACATTGGCAAGACCGAGGAGAGTAGAATGAGCAATTTTATCAAGTTGCTTTTTTATGGCCTCATCAATTTCCTTTTTTCTGTGCCCATGCACATTAACCCACAGAGAAGAAACTCCATCGAGAAATTTCCTTCCATACACATCATACAGGTAACATCCTTCTCCCCTCTCAATAATGATGATTTCTTCTTTCTCTACCCACTCCTTCATCTGGGTGAAGGGGTGCCATATATGCTTTTTATCAACTTCAAGGAGATGTTCAATCCACTCATTCCGATTCTTCATCTTTTTCCTCCGGAACAGATTTGTAGAAAACCAGAAAAGCCATGGCAGGTCTTTTAGATGATTCTCTCATCGCAAAATGGATACCATCAAGATACCATCCATCCTTCGCCATCTCATTGAGTTTCTTTTCAATTTCTTTATCGTCAACAACACTCAGTTCAACCACCTTATACACTATCATTTTTTTCCTCCCTCAGAATCGCAAAAAGAAGCAACCCCGTTCCAATTACAATGGATGAATCAGCCACATTAAAAGCAGGCCAGTGGTACCTGCCAATATAAAAATCAAGGAAATCAACCACATGTCCATATGTAAATCTATCATACAGATTTCCCATTGCACCACCAATGATGAGATTGAGTGAAGCAAGTTGAAGTTTTTTATCTGGTGGAATTTTTACCAAGAGATAAACAACAAAAAGAATTGCAAGAAAGGTGAGAGCATGAAAAACTAAACTCACAAGGGGTGAACTTCTGTTTGCGAAAAGACTGAAGGCTGCACCTGTGTTGTAGGCTTTAACTATATCAAAAAATCCCGGTATAACAGTTATGCGGGAAAAGAGAGTAAGGCTGTGATCTATAAATCGCTTGGTGACCTGATCAACAATTACAACAGGAACAGCAAAGAGAAAGAAAAATTTCAGTTTAACCATTTGCCTCTTCTTGCAGAGCCCTTATACATCTTTCACACAGGTCAGGATAATTGGGATTCTTTCCCACACTTTCAGAATAATTCCAGCATCTCTGACACTTGGCTCCAAGGGGCTTAACAACTGAAATTTTCATCTCCGGGAAATTCTCTCCGGAAAATGCTTCTCCATCAATTTCATCCACAAGTTCAACCTGAGAAACGATAAATATGTAGGGGAGATCATCTCTGTACTTTTCCAGAATTCCGGCTGTTCTGCTGTCCGGTCTGATCAGCACCCTCGCATCAAGGGAATGTCCTATTTCTTTATTCTGCCTTTTCACCTCAAGTGCTCTGTTCACATCCTCCCTTATCTTTATCAGGATCTCCCATTCATCAGCGAGCTCATTATCATAATACTCTTCCACAACTTCCGGGAACTTCTCAGAAAAGATGTTTTTATCTCTTTTCCCGGGCAGATACTGCCATGCCTCATAGGCAGTGAAGGAAATAACAGGAGCTATAAGTTTGAGCAGTGTTTCAACAATGAGATAAATAACTGTCTGGGCAGACCTCCTTCCATGAGACTTTGAAGCCCATGTGTAAAGTCTGTCCTTCAGAATATCAAGGTAAAAAGAGCTGAGGTCAACTACACAGAAATTGTGAACAGAATGATAAACTATGTGAAAATTGTAATTATCATAGGCTTCTCTCACCTTTGCTATAAGCTGATTCAATCTGTGAAGCATGTATCTATCAATGGGAAAAAGTTCCGCATAAGGTATTGAATCCTTCTCAGGATCAAAATCATAGAGATTTCCAAGCATGAATCTTACTGTGTTTCTTATTCTTCTGTATGCATCAACCAGCCTTTTTAAAATTTCCTGAGAAATTCTTATATCATCCCTGTAATCCTCAGCAGCCACCCAGAGCCTGAGAATCTCGGCACCCTGCTGTTTAATTATCTCTTCAGGACTTATCACGTTTCCAAGTGACTTGCTCATCTTCCTTCCCTGACCGTCAACCACAAATCCATGAGTCAAAACTGATCTGTAGGGTGCCCTGCCTCTCGTTATGACAGAGGTTAAAAGGGAGGAGTGAAACCATCCTCTATGCTGATCACTTCCTTCCAGATAAAGATCCACCGGAAACCCCAGATCAGGGTCATTCTCACAAACTGCTGCGTAACTCACCCCGGATTCGAACCACACATCTATTATATCCTGTTCCAGTTCAAATTCTTCACCACCACAGTGTGGACACTTTGTCCCTTCAGGAATTAATTCACTAACCGGTTTGCTGAACCAGCTGTTTGAACCCTCCCTTTCAAAGATGGAAGCCACATGCTCGGCAATCTCACGAGAGGTAAAGGGTTTCCCACACTTTTTGCAGTAAAGGGCAACTATTGGAACTCCCCACGACCTCTGTCTCGAAATGCACCAGTCAGGTCTTGATTCAACCATATTGTAAATTCTGTCACGGCCCCAGGAGGGGATCCAGCTTACCCTGTCAATTTCATCAAGAGCCTTCCTTCTCAGATCATTTTTCTCCATTGAGATAAACCACTGATCAGTAGCTCGGAATATGATGGGATTCTTACATCGCCAGCAATGAGGATAAGAATGCTCTATTTCTCCCGCGTGGATTAAAAGACCCTTCTTTTTAAGGTCCTCAATAATCACAGAATTGGCATCCCATACCTTCATGCCCCTGTACTGCGGTACCTCTTCTGTGAATCTTCCCTCTCCATCCACAGGGGCAAAAATCTCCAGGTTATACCTGAGTCCAACTTCGTAATCCTCTTCACCATGGCCGGGTGCTGTGTGAACACAGCCCGTTCCCGCATCCATTGTGACATGTTCCCCTAAAATAACCACCGAGGTTTTTTCATCAAAAATGGGGTGTCTGAGTTTAAGACCTTCCAGACTCTTTCCTGAAGTTTTATAAATCACATCCCCATTCTTCCCCAGAACATGAATAAAATTGTCAAGCAGAGCCTCTGCCACAACATACACTTCACCATCCTCTGCCCGGTAAAAGACATAATCCTCGTCAGGATGAAGGGCTACAGCCAGATTGGCAGGCAAAGTCCATGGTGTCGTTGTCCATATTACAATGTTTACTTTTTCTCCTTTCAGACTCGCATCGATTCGGGATGGATCATCAATGAGTGGGAATTTAACATATATTGATGGAGACCTGTGATCATAATACTCGATTTCAGCTTCAGCCAGTGCTGTCTGACAGTGAGGACACCAGTAAATTGGTTTTTTCTGTCTGTATACATTACCCGCCTCGACAATCTTACCAAATTCTCTCACAATAGTTGCTTCATAGGAAGGGTTCATTGTCAGATAAGCCTCATCCCACAGGCCAAATACCCCCAGTCTTCTGAATTCATCCCTCTGAATCCTTACGAACTTCTCAGCGTACTTCTTGCACCTCTCCCTGATTTCTATTTTTGACATGCTCTTCTTTCTGGGACCAAGCTCCTGATCAACTTTCAGCTCTATGGGAAGTCCATGGCAATCCCATCCGGGGACGAATTTAACCCTGTAACCCTCCATGGTTTTGAATTTTACAATAATATCCTTCAGAATTTTGTTCAGAGCGTGACCCATGTGGATATGTCCATTTGCATATGGAGGACCGTCATGCAGAGAGAAAACAGGTGCATCTTTCCTCTTCTTCAGGAGATCTTCATATATTCTTTCCTCTTCCCACTCCTTGAGGATCTCCCTTTCCTTCTGCGTAAGATTGGCCTTCATTGGAAACCCTGTCTGAGGGAGATGAAGGGTCTCTTTGTAATCTTTTTTCTCCATTTTATCCTCCAGTACGGAGAGTTCTTCCCACTGCTTCAGCAACAGGTTTAATCTCTTTCATCAACTGGAAAAATGTATCATATTTGAGGGATTGGGGTCCATCACTGAGAGCCTTTTCAGGTTCTGGATGCACCTCCACCATTATACCATCTGCCCCCGCAGCAATAGCTGCCTTTGCCATTGGTATTACATAATCCCAGTGCCCTGTTCCATGACTCGGGTCAACAATAACAGGAAGGTGAGTTCTATCCCTCAGCACCGGTATCGCGTTAAGATCAAGGGTATTTCTTGTAGAAGTTTCAAAGGTTCGTATTCCCCTTTCGCACAGAATGACATTCTCATTACCACCAGATAATATGTACTCTGCAGCAAAGAGCCATTCATCTATAGTGGCACACATGCCTCTCTTAAGCAAAACAGGCTTGTTTATCTTGCTCAGTTCCTTCAACAGTGCAAAATTCTGCATATTTCTTGCCCCCACCTGAATAATATCTACATACTCTATGAAAAAGGGCAAATCATGTTTATCCAGAATTTCTGAAATAACTGGCATTCCAGCTTCCCTTCCAGCCTTTGCAAGTATTTTCAATCCATCAACGCCAAAACCCTGAAAGGAATAGGGCGAGGTTCTCGGTTTGAAGGCCCCGCCTCTGAGGATGTGGGCGCCTGCCTCTTTAACCTTTCTGGCAATTTCAATAGTCAACTCTTCACTTTCTATGGAGCAGGGTCCCGCAATAACGACTATCTCTTCCCCCCCTATCACAACATCATCATTTATTTTTATCTGCGTTTTGGTGGACTTTGCCTCCCTGCTGGCAAGTTTGTATGGCTTGAGGATGGGTATGACATTATCAACACCGTCAAAAGCCTTTAGCTTTTCCATTACCTCAACTTTTCTCCGCTCATCACCAACGGCAGCAACAACTGTTCTTTCCACACCTCTTATGACGTGAGGAGAATACCCTTCACTTTTAACAGCTTCCACAACTTTCTGAATGCATTCCTCAGAGGCACCCTTTTTCATTACAATTATCATGGTCATACTCCGTTCAGGTTATCATTATATTCTCTTATTTACAGTAAAAAAGTCAAGAAAATGGTGACTTTCCGGTGAAGATTTTCAAATGAAGGATTTTTCTCCATGGGCACAGAGATACAACATAGGTACCACCTTTTGAGGGATGTTTAAGGAGAGTTGTAAGATTGAAGTTGATCATTCTCATTATTTCATTGTAGGCTTCAGCAAACAAAGTTTCAAACAGGATAACAGGATAGTT
>JALSQH010000057.1 GCA_026985515.1 bacterium | reverse complement strand
AGGTATTTACAGGATAGCCCTGTTTAATGGAAAGACGGAAACTATTCCATTCCAGAAGAGAAACAGACTATACTGGGGTAATTATCTCCCTGCCTGTTACGAGGATAAAATTTACTCATTCGCTGGCAACGAACTTCTGATAATTAATCCAGAAGATTTTGTTGTGATAAAAAAAACTTCTATTTCCTCAGGCCATATTGAAGTGACTGGAAAGAAATATTACGGCTCACCTTTTCCGGTTCTGGTGGAGGGTAACAGGATTGTGGTTGCAACTCCATCAAAAACTTTCTTCCTTAAAAATGATGTACCTCTTGAGATAAAAGATCTGAAAATCTCGGCAGCCTCAATGGTTGATGGTTTCATATTTCTGTCAGGGATTGATGGAACAGTTTACAAATTTACCCCTGATGGCACAATAAGTGAAAAATTCAGAGTTTCAAAGAGTGATAATGGCCTTGCACCTGTGGTGAAAGTTGGAGAAGATTTCTATGCCACAGGTGATGATGAATTTTTAATTGTTTTCAATGAAAAAGGAAAGATTTATAGATATTACACTACGACAGGTGTTTATGGAAGAATAACTCTTCTTTCACCTTTTAAATTTGCTTTTCTTTCCAGATCTGGAAGTTTTTATATCCTCTATTTTCTAAAAGATCGCCTTTAAAATCTCGTAAATGATGATTGTAAGGCCTGCTGCGAGGGGAAGGGTAAGAAGCCAGCTGATAATTATATCCCTCATCATTCTGAGATTCAGTGCCCTCAATCCTCTTGCAAGCCCCACACCGACAACAGACCCCACGAGAGTGTGAGTGGTTGATATGGGTAAACCCATTTTGGAGGCAAGCAGAACTGTTGTGGCAGCAGCAAATTCAGCAGAAAATCCCCTCGTTGGTGTCAGTTCAGTTATTTTTTCACCGATTGTTTTTATCACCTTGTAACCATAGAGACCAAGTCCAGCCACGATTCCTCCACCACCAAGGGCGAGAAGCCAAACAGGTACCGGTACATTGGCTTTTATTTGACCTTCCTTCAAAATATTTATGATAGCGGCAACTGGTCCTATGGCGTTGGCAACATCATTTGCACCGTGTGAAAAAGCCATTGAACAGGCGCTGATTATCTGCATGACTCCGAAGACTTTTTCCACCAGCATAAGTTCTTCTCTGTCGGATCTCGCACCGCTTTTTGTGAATTTTTTTGATATGAAAAAAATGAAGAGAGCTGCAACAATTCCAACTCCAATTCCCCACATAGAGGCATGAATAAAGTCAAGATTAAGGTGAAGGTTTTTCAATCCCTTAAAAAGGAAGGAGAGGGTAATTATATATCCCAGCAAAAAAACAAGAAAGGGAGAGTACTTCCTTAAAGCATTCAGTGTGTCAGAGGCATTCAGAATCATTCTGCTTATAAATTTATAGATGAAGTAACCAATAAGACCACCCAGAACAGGGGAGGTGACCCAGCTCAGCACAATTTCCACCACCTTTCCCCATGAAATTGAGTATAACCCTCTGGAAATAATACCAAATCCTATCACAGCCCCAACTATTGAATGTGTTGTGGAAATAGGCATTCCATAGGTAGTTGAAAGGTGAATCCATATACCTGTGGCAAGGAGTGCAGAGAACATCCCATACAGAAGAAGCTTTGGATCTCCCGCATATGCCATTGGATCAATAATACCTTTCCTGATGGTGTTGGTTACATGAGATCCAACCAGTACGGAGCCCAGAAATTCAAATGTTGCTGCAATGAGGACCGCCTGAGCAATAGTGATAGCCCGTGATCCCACTGATGTTCCCATTGCATTTGCGACATCGTTGGCTCCGATGGTGAAAGCAACATAGAATCCTACTATAATTGCTGCAATTCCCCAGGGATTCAAAAGATATTCCACGGGATTTCTCCTGTTTGGATTACTGAGCAAACATTACTCTGATTCTGTTACCCAATTTTTCACTTGCATTGGCAATGTCAGCGATTTTCCTGAAGATGTTGAGCCACAGATAAAGCTCTCCGGGAGTGAATTTATCTTCAATTTTGAAAAACTGCCGCAAGAGTTCCATCTGAATTATATCAGCGTCATGTTCTAACTTCCCGAGTTCCTGAATCATTTTAATAAATTTTTCATGCTCCTTTTTACCAAAGGATGATTCAAGGAAAACATCAAGATTTTCAACAACTTTTGCTATCTGATTGAAGGTCTGGAAAACTTTATCAATCAACTTTTCCAGAAGAGGTTTAAGTTCCTCAGGAAGCTTCAATTCAGGTTTCATTGTGTAAAGCGCTCCAATGTCTTCAGCAATATCAGGGAGTGAATCCTGAATTGAGAGAACTTCAAGAAAAATTGTCCTGCTGACTGGAAGAAATACACTCCTGGGAAGTGTATCCCTTATATGATTCTTCAATTGATCAGCCTGAAATTCTATGTCAGAAACTTCATTGAATATTTTATTGCATTCATCTCCATCTTTAAGTATGCAATTTTCAAGGGCGGTTCTCAATTTTTCCATGCACTTTTTCACCAGTTCCATGTGTTGCTGGAAATCTTTGAATGGGGATTTACTACCGAAGATCTTTCCAATTATTATATTTGGTGCCATGGCCACCTCCGGCTGTTTTTTTGAAGTATACTGAAATCTGATTGATATGCAAGTAGTGTTCGTTCATTAATAATGTCGGATAATGTATATTATGTAAACCAACAGATGGATTCAGGATGAAAAGTGTCGCAATATGTGGTATATTATTCTCAGATGAGGAGGTTTCAGGTAAAATGAGAGTAATGGTTCTCCCCTCACATGTACAATTTGACATATCAGATGAAAAGGAGGAGATCCTGTTTGGTTCGGATCCGAGATGCGATGTGGTTGTGGATATTGATGGTGTTCCACCGGTGTTTGCAAGGTTACACAGAAAAAAAGACAGATTGATTTTCAGGTCTGATCTTGATTTTCAGGATGGAAAAAAGAAAACGAAAAAAACAACGATTGATGGGGAGAAAAAACTGGATTTTGGTAGATTTATTCTGCACTTTTTCAGAAATGGAAGTGACGAAATAGATTTAATTGAATCTTTCATAAGTGACATCTCATCTTATACCATTGATCATGAACTTCTTGAAAAGTATCTTGAAAGAATGATCGAGATTACAGGAGCTGAGAAGGCTCTTCTCTACTACCTTGATAATGGAGTTCTTACTCCTATTTCTATTGTCAATATGAGTAAAGATGAAGTTGATGAATTCAGTGAAACACTTTTAAAGGAAGCAATTCAGAAGAAGGAGCCCATGCTTATCAATGGAATTGATTCACATCCTTTATTCTCTAAGGTCCAGAGCATTGTTTCATCAGGTATCAAATCAATTCTCGTCTTTCCCCTTCTTGTTGCGGGAGAACTTTCAGGGATTATTTACCTCAGTTCCACCAGAACAGAAAAAGTTTTTACTGAAAAAGATTTGAGGCTGGGAAGAATACTTTCTTCCATTGTTGCTCTTGTATTAAGGAATTTTGAAGAAATTGAGTCGCTTAAGGAAAAGAATGTGAGTCTTGAAAAGGAAGTTGATTCGATAAAATTCAGCAACATTATTGGCTCAAGCGAAGGTATGAGGGAAATTTTCAAAATTGTGGAAAAAGTTTCAAAGGTGGATATCCCTGT
>JALSQH010000056.1 GCA_026985515.1 bacterium | reverse complement strand
CTCAAAATATGGTTTACACCATCAAGAGACCAGAGGTGAAGATCATGAACCTCTTTTACACCATCAATACTCAGCAGGATCCTTTCCAGCTCATCAATCTTAATGTCAGGTGGTTTTCCCTGGAGAAATAATACCATAATTGAATAAAAATTCCTGATAGCATTAAACATCACAAATACTGAAATAACAATTGAAAGCAAAGGGTCAAGAAAGGGCACATTAATAAATATCATAACTATTCCCACGATGAGGACAGCGATCCAACCAAGCACATCTTCCAACAGATGCAGAAAAACAACCCTTTCGTTGAGTTTTTTACTTCCATGTATTTTTATAGCAGCAACAGCATTAACAGCTATTCCAAAGATGGCAAACAATGTCATTCCCTTAGCATTCACATTCTCAGGTTCAAAAAGTCTCATTCCTGCCATATACAACACATAAATGCTCCCACCAATCAGAATTGAGGCATTTATAAAGGCTCCAAGTAAAGAGAAGCGTCTATAACCATAAGTGAACAATTCATCCTTACCTTTTTTAGAGACCTTTTCAAGAAAAAATGAGATACCAATTGAAAAAGAATCACCAAAATCGTGAAGCGCATCGGATATTATGGCAACGCTGTTTGTAATTATTCCTCCCAAAAGTTCTACAATAGAAAAGAGTAAGTTCAGAACAAACACAAGAAAAAGATTTTTCATTGATTGATCATCTTCCCGTCGATTTCCCATAAATCGCTCCATCTGATTACATTATACTACCAACGAGGAAACCCCAAAATAACTCCGCAAAATAATTAGATTAAACACCTGATCAATGGTATAATTAAAATGATGAAAAAGCCTGAACTTCTGGCACCAGCAGGAGATTTTGAGAAATTGAAATTTGCACTCCTTTATGGTGCCGATGCGGTCTACGGCAGCGGGAAGAATTTCAGTCTGAGACAGTTCAGTAAGAACTTTACTGATGACGAACTTTTCAAAGCAATCGATTACACCCATAAGCTGGGGAAAAAATTCTATTTAACCATCAACATATACGCCAGGAACAGAGACATTGAAACAATTGCAGGATTCATGGAAAAATTCAACGGCTACCCAGATGCCTTCATCATAGCAGACCCTGGACTTGTGCTTCTGGCAAAGGAGGTTGCTCCGGATACCCCCATACATCTCAGCACTCAGGCCAACACAACCAATTTCATGGCTGTGAAATTCTGGGAAAAATTGGGAGTCAAAAGAATTAACCTTGCCAGAGAACTAACCAGAGATGAAATTAGAGAAATAAGAGATAAGACCTCAATGGAACTGGAAGTTTTCCTTCATGGCGCCGTATGTATGTCATACTCAGGCAGGTGTTTCCTCAGCCTTTACCTCACCGGAAGGGACGGAAACAGAGGTGAATGCACACAACCCTGCAGGTGGGAATACTTCCTCCTGGAGAAGAAAAGAGGCGAAGTTCTATTTTCAATAAAGCAGGATAGCAGAGGCACCTACTTCTTCAATACAAAGGATATCGCTCTTTTAGAATATATTCCTGATCTCCTTCAACTGGGGGTAGATTCCCTGAAAATTGAGGGAAGAACCAAAAACATCAACTATGTTGCCACAGTCACAAGAGTTTATCGTGAGGCAATTGACAGTTACTTGGAAAATCCAGAAAAATGGGAAATAAAGGGAAAATGGCTTGAGGAAATAGGTCATGTTAGCAACAGACCATACTCCTCGGGTTTCTTCCCCGGAAACCAGCAGGATACCCTGATAGAGATGGAGAAAAATGCCAGATTCAAATACAGATTTGCAGGGATACTCAAAAAGTGGCGCAGTGAAGGATACGCCGAAATTGATCCCAGATTCACTGTCTATAAAAATGAAACTGTGCATTTCTTCTCCCCTGATGGTCGCAGCGGTGAAATCCAGGTAGAGAAAATTCTCGATCCAGATGAAATGGTGGAAGTTCCAAAATCCTATCCCGGGAAAACTTTTCTCTGGCAACTAAACGAGAAACTTCCAGAAAGAACGATTTTCAGAATAAGAAACAGGATTAAAAATGCCTCTACTGAAGAAAAAGTTCTATATTGAACCACGAAACATCGTCTATTTCAGATTCATAACTGAAGGATACGAAGGTCTCTGTTTAATTCACACAGTTGACGGTAAAGCCGGGATTGTGGAAGTATCACTTCCTTCTGAACTCGAAGATGAATTTTACGAAGTTATTGAGGCTCTCAGGGAAGAACTGGGAGGCGACAATTTAACAGAAATTGTTACCATTTTTTAAAGATTTATGGTAAATTAAGTGTGGAACCTCAAAAGAAGGTTTTGAAATGAAAAAATTAACATGGATCCTTGCCGGCCTGCTTCTCTTTGTAATTATACTTGTAATTCCATGCTGTCACACACTCTCTCATCCAGGAAAAGTGGTTCTTGCAACAACCCTTCTTATGGCAGTCTGGTGGTTAACTGACGCCATACCAATGGGTGCCACTGCCCTTGTTCCCCTGTTCATTTTTCCACTCTTCGGAGTAATGAGTGCAAAAAAAGTCAGCCCACCCTATGCTGACAGACATATTTTTCTCTTTTTAGGTGGACTCATCATAGCTGAGGCGATTCAGAAGTGGAATCTCCATAAAAGAATAGCCGTTTCAATAGTCAACTTTTTGGGGAGCAATCCCCGTACAATAATTTTAGGGTTTATGGTTGCCACCGCCTTTCTTTCCATGTGGATGTCAAACACAGCGACCACTCTGATGATGATGCCCATAGGTCTTGCAATTCTTGCCAGTTTCGGAGAGAAACTGGAAAAGAGTTCAGATTTACTCAACTTTTCAAAAACGCTTATGCTCTCCATTGCCTATGCAGCCACCATAGGAGGAATTGCCACACTTGTTGGAACACCCCCAAATCTTGTGCTTGCAGGAATGTATCAGAAACTCTTCCATCAGCAGATAACCTTCTCCCAGTGGTTCGCAATAGGATTCCCCATCAGTATTTTCATGCTCATTTTTGCATGGATCTACATGGTATACTTTGGATTTCCATTTAAAAATCTTCCAAAAGAAAGGATAAAAGAAATTATAAAATCCGAAAAAGAAAGTCTGGGAAAAATGAGCTATGAAGAGAAAATTGTTCTCACTGTTTTCATTCTGGTTGCAATAGGATGGATAACAAGATCAGACATACACATTGGAAACATAACTCTGAAGGGGTGGGCAGATCTATTTCCATACAAAAAATTTATAAAAGATTCCACAGTTGCAATGCTCTTTGCCATTTTGCTCTTTCTCATCCCTTCAAAACATGGAGAAGGAATGATACTGGACTGGAAGGATATGAAAAATATTCCATGGGAAGTTCTCTTCCTCTTTGGAGGCGGTTTTGCACTGGCAAAGGGGTTTGAAGAGAGCAAATTAACAGTCTGGGTTGGACAGCAGCTCTCCTTTATCACTCATCTTCATCCCATTTTGCTCATATTGATTGTGGTGATCACACTTGAAATTGTCACAGAATTCACCTCCAACACCGCAACAACCACAATAATGCTCCCCATTCTTGCTGGCATTGCCCAACTGGGACACCTCAATCCTCTTTTTCTACTCGTTCCCGCAACACTTGGAGCCTCAAGTGCGTTCATGCTGCCGGTGGCAACCCCACCCAACGCCATTGTTATGGGTAGCGGTGTAATTGAAATAAAAGATATGGCAAAGGCAGGTGTATGGCTTGACATTTTTGCCGCAATCGTTATAACACTCTATATCTACTTTTTAGTCTGAGGGAGACGGAATGGCTACAATTGACCAATTATCCTTTGAAGATATTGAGAAATTACTTGATCTTGCCAGGAATACCCCACTATTTCAGAGCATAAGCCTTTCAGAAAGGATGGATCTTCTGGAAAAAGCCACAGTTGTGAGTAAACTTAAAGGAGAAATTCTCTATTTCCAGGGTGACGATGCACCTTTCTTCTTTCTCCTTTACACTGGTCGTTTACTTGAATATCAGGAAAATGGCAATGAGAGGAAAATTCTGAGGGTAATAAAACCAGGGGTATTCTTTGGAATAAAAGACACAGTGGACAAGGGTAAATACAGCACCACAGTGAAAGCCATAGAAGAATCAACGATTGTCTCCTTCCCTAAGGAGGAAATCATTAAAATTCTGCAGAAATACCCATCATTAAAAGATAATATTTGAAATGGAAAAAACTTCTGACAGAAAACTTGAACAACTTCAAATTGCACTATCCCATCCCTTTCCTGCGGGTCATTCTCTTGATAAAGTCACACTGACGCCTCGCCTCTTACCAGAAATAGACTTTGACGAAATTGATACATCAGTGAAGATATTTGACCACACCCTCTCTGCACCAATTCTCATAGCACCTCTTACCGGCGGAACTCCTGAAGCAGAGAAGATCAACCTTGCCCTGGGAAGAGCTGCACACGCCACGGGAATTGGAATGTCAGTGGGATCCCAGAAGGCAATGCTGGAAAATCTAAATCTCATGTACACATATCAGGTACGGAAAGTTGCTCCCGGAATTCTTCTATTTGGAAACATAGGAGCAGTGGATCTCAAAAATTACTCCAATGACGAAATTGAAACTCTTATCTCCAATATTCAGGCAGATGGTATAATGGTTCATCTGAACCCAATGCAGGAGGTTTTCCAAGAAGATGGAAGGACTGACTTTTCAGGTGTTCTTGAAAGGATAAGAGAACTGGTATCCATACCCTACCCTGTTATAATCAGAAGTATAGGCTGCGGAATGGACTCTGTCACAGCAAAGAGGCTCCTTCAGACAGGTGTTGCAGGGATTGATGTGGCGGGAAAAGATGGCACAAACTGGATTGAGCTTGAAGGAGAGAGAAGAGGAGGAAGCTACTACTACATTTCCGAGACATTCAAAAACTGGGGGCTTACACTTCTGCAGAGTCTCATGGAACTTAAGGAAATTTCCCAGAGAACAGTCATAATCGCCACCGGAGGAATCTCCAACGGCCTTCAGGGAGCAAAGGCCATTGCCCTAGGAGCAAGGTTATTTTCCATAGGAAGAATAGCCCTGTATACACTTATCAACCATGGAGAAAAAGCTCTTGTTGAACTGATTGAAAGAATTAAACTGGAATTAAAAATAGCCATGTTTGGGGTGGGTGCCAAAAACATAAAGGAACTTCAGCAGGCCTCTTTTTTCATTGATGATAGGCATTAACGAAATAAGGAATTTTTTAAGTTCCTGTAATCTTCCCCCAATAGAAATCGACCAGAGAAAAGTTAACCACATAAACACCTACCTCAATCTACTCCAGAAATGGAATAAAAGGCTCAACCTTGTTTCAAGAAGAGAAATTGAAAACCTGGAATTACACATACTTGATTCATTTGTAATAGCTCCTTTTCTTCAGTGTAAAAACGTTACCGATCTGGGATCAGGTGGTGGTCTTCCAGCCATACCACTGGCAATTATTTTTCCCGAGAAGCAATTTACACTGGTTGAAGCAAGGAGCAAAAAGGCAGCTTTCCTGAGGATAGTTACAATTGAACTGGGACTTTCCCATGTAAAAATTCTGAATCAAAGAGTGGAAGAACTTTCCGGAGAGGAATACAAAGCTGATTGCATAACTTCAAGGGCATTTGCACCATTAAATGAACTTCTTGACCTCTCCTTTCCACTTCTGGAAAAAAATGGTAAAATATACACGCTGGCAGGTGGAGATATCCCCTTACCCGGGGACGAGAGATTCAGGATTATTGAGACTTTTTTTTATAATCTGCCAGGCAAGAGAAAAAAAAGACAGTTGCTTATCCTTGAAAAAAATGGGTAAAATTATAGCCATTGCTAATCAAAAAGGTGGGGTGGGTAAAACCACCACGGCAATTAACCTTGCAGCCTACTTTTCCTACTACGGGAAGAAAGTACTTCTCGTAGACATTGATCCCCAGGCAAACGCAACAAGCGGAGTTGGAATCAATGTATATGAGGTTGAGGGAAGGAATATCTATCAGGTTCTGCTGGGAATGGTAAAAATTGAAGATGCAATAATCCACATTGAAAGAGACCCTGTCAGATTCGACATACTCCCATCACACCCTGAACTTGCAGGAGCAGAGGTAGAACTGATAAATGAAATGGCCAGAGAATTCAAACTCAAAAAAGCTCTGACACCCCTTGTTGAAAATTATGACTTCATACTGATTGATACACCACCCTCCCTGAACCTCCTCACAATAAATGCACTCACAGCCGCCAGCTCAGTTCTGATCCCTCTTCAGGCAGAGTACTACGCAATGGAAGGGCTCTCATACCTGCTTTCCACCATAAATAGAGTAGTTGAACACCTTAATCCCACTCTCCACATAGAGGGAATCCTGATCACAATGTTTGATACAAGAAACACCATCTGTCACCAGGTAGCAGAAGAAGTTACAAGACACTTTGGCTGGCAGGTTTTCGAAACAGTTATACCCAGAAATGTAAGACTAACTGAAGCACCAAGTTTCGGAAAAACGATTT
>JALSQH010000055.1 GCA_026985515.1 bacterium | reverse complement strand
GATTTTCGAATATGACAGAAAATCAAGAGGTGCCCGGGGATACGCCAGCCTTGCAGAGGAAATAATTGCAAAGAATCAAAATCAGGCGGTAAAAGGTTAAGAAATGGAAAACAGAAAAAAGAGAGCACTTGGAAGAGGTCTCGATTCGCTTATCCCTTCAAAGAAGAAAATAAACTTTCAGATGCTCCCGGTTGACGCAGTAATCCCCAACAAGTATCAACCAAGAAGAAAAATTTCTAAGGATGAGTCATATCAGGAGCTCGTCAATTCTATCAGAGAAAAAGGGGTGATAGAACCGATAATAGTCTCCAGGCTGGAGAACAACAAATATATGATAATTGCGGGCGAGAGGCGATTCAAGGCAAGCATCGATGCCGGGAAAAGGGAGATACCAGCAATAGTGAGAGAAGATGTTGATGAAAAAAGCATACTTGAATATGCCCTCATTGAAAATATTCATCGTGAAGATTTAAACCCGATTGAAGAGGCGTTGGGATTTAAACTCCTTATTGAAGAATTTGGTTACACCCATGAACAACTTGCTCAGAAACTTGCGGTGAGCAGAACCAAAATAACCAACCTGTTACGATTACTTAAACTACCTGAAGAGATAAAAAAGATGGTGGAAAGTGGAGAATTAACTGAGGGTCACGCAAGAGCACTTCTCTCACTTGAACCATCGGTCATGATAAAAGTTGCAGAGGAAATTGTAGATAAAAACCTCTCAGTCAGACAGACTGAAGAACTCGTCAGAGAAATCAGGAAGAGAGAGAAAGTTACCAAAAAAACTCGAGAAAAAAAGATTGACCCTGATCTGAGAGCCCTTGCGGAGAAATTAACCTCAAGGATTAAAAGCAAAGTGGAAATAAAAGGTACCACCAGTAAAGGGAAAATAATAATCCACTACTACTCCCCAGAGGAACTTGATCTCATAGCTGAATTTCTGAACAAATTTAACAGTGAGGAGTGAAATGGGAAAAAAAGAAACCTTCTCAGGTGAGGAACTGAATGCCTTTCTTGATCAGGGAAGTGAATTTGAAGGAAAACTGGTTTTCAGGGGAACTGTGAGAATTGATGGTAAATTTAAAGGAGAAATCATAAGTGAGGACAATCTGGTTATCGGGGATACAGGTGAAGTAGAAGGTACTATCAAAGTCGGTTCTCTGAGAAACAGCGGGAAAATAACGGGTAAAGTATTTGCAAGGGAAAGAATCGATTTTCTTTCCCCGGGCAGCATGGAGGGAGAAATATACACCCCCAGGCTCACCATTGAAGATGGTTTCACCTTTAATGGCAAATGCACCATGTCAGAAAAAGTGGATCTGGACATTCAGACAGAAAACGAAGCTACCTCTTCCTGATGATTCCCCACTTCCTCAATATTATTCTGTAGAACTTTGGATTCAATAAAAGGGGTTTATGGGGAGGGATTTCAATATCCCAGCTCATGGAGGCTATTCGTTCTCTCATTACTGCAGGATGGGTCCCTCTGAATCTTTTTACAAGATCAAGTTCAAAGTATGGAAACTCTTGA
Organism: bacterium; assembly: GCA_026985515.1. Classification (GTDB taxonomy): domain Bacteria; phylum JALSQH01; class JALSQH01; order JALSQH01; family JALSQH01; genus JALSQH01. The sequence continues at coordinate 9,291 of JALSQH010000055.1, read as the reverse complement.
AGATTCCCATATTTTTCTTCAATATATCTGTCATCATGATAAAGTTTTTCAAATTCTCTCTTTCTTCTGAGCATTTCCTCAGGTGATCTTACCCAGCCGTAATGGTATATAAAAGCACCGGTAGGTTTCGTTTTTAGTCTTCTCCCATCACTGTACCGAAATGTAGCTGCATCTCCCCAGGAAACGATGCCCTTCTCTGGTCTGATTATTCTGATTTCCTTTCTGTAACGTAATGGATTGTAAAAGTCGTAAGTTCCCTCAAAATGGTAATAGCGAAACGTAAGTCCCTTTATTTTCCTCACCTGGAGATATTTTTTCATTGCATCATAAATTCTGTCATAATCATTCTCATGTATGACTTCATCCGCCTGAAGATAAAAACCCCAGTCACCTTCGCATTTTTCAAGGGCTTTATTCGTCTCATAAGAAAGGAGTTTCCCACCCTCTCTCATTGATAGATCCCACTCCCTCTCCAGAATTTCTATTCGGGGATCCCTGAGGGATCTTATTTTATCCCCCGTACCATCGGTTGAAATACCCAGATTAATAATGAGCTTATCAACCAGAGGAAGGAGAGATTTTATGGATTCAATAAAGGGGTAGGAAAACTCCACCCCGTTTCTGATAATGGTAAAACCACATACAAACATTACACAAGTTTTTTCAGAGCATCAATGGCAATGTCAATGAATTTTGCAGGAACTGTGCCAAGATAAAGTACAAAGAAACTCATTACTGCAAGACCAATCCCCACTGACACTGATTGTCTGGCTGGTACAACATCGGAAGGTTCATACATATACATATACACCAGGACACGCAGGTAGTAGTAGAGTGACACAACACTGGTCAAAATACCAAGGACTGCCAACCAGATATAACCGGCAGAGATTGCAGATTTAAAGAGGAATAATTTACCAAAAAATCCTGCCGTTGGAGGAACACCGGCAAGAGAGAAGAGAAAGATTATCATCGCAGCTCCAAGTAGAGGATGAATGGAAGCCTTCCCCTTTATCTGATCAATGTACTCAACCGGTTCTCCATCCTTTCCAAGGGCAATTAACACAGCAAAAGCTCCAATATCTGCAAAGGCATACACCAGAAGATAGAAAAGAACAGCACTCAAACCACCATTTTTATATGCCAGAAGACCTAACAGCATATAGCCAGCATGGGCAATACTTGAATATGCAAGGAGTCTTTTCAAATTATCCTGAATAACAGCCATAAAGTTTCCAATTAGCATGGTAAGGAACGCCACTGTCCAGAGGATTGCCTCTATTACCAGAGGATAAGGTTTTACAGAAACTATCAATATTCTCATCAACCCTGCAAAGGCTGCCGCCTTAACTCCCACAGCCATAAAAGCAGTTGCAGGAGTGGGAGCACCTTCATAGGAATCTGGAGTCCACATGTGGAAAGGTACCGCCGCTATCTTGAAGAAGAAACCGGCAAGTACAAGGGTTAATCCCCCCAGAACAACAGGAAGCACCTTACACCCTGCCACTTTCTTCGCAATTAAAGATGCATCAACACTTCCTGTACCAGCATAAACCAGTGCTACTCCAAAGAGGAATACCGCAGAAGCAACACCACCCATGATAAAGTACTTAAAAGCAGCCTCAACTGACCTGCCCTTCTCCTTTTCAAAACCAGCCATCACATATACGGCAAGAGACATGATCTCCAGAGCAATCAGAAAGAGTATGAGATTTGTGGTTGAAACCATTATGGACATTCCGAGCAGTGAAGCAGTTAAAAGAATATAAAACTCGCCCCTGTCTCTTCCCACATCATCCAGATATCTTGGGGCAATGAGAACTATCAGAATTCCTACAATTCCGAACAGGAAATCCATAAATTGTGCAAACTTATCAAACAAAACCATTCCATTAAATCCCGTATCTGTAACTCCCCAGACAACTACAGGAATCGCTGCAAGAAGGGCATAACCAACCAGCGCTAGATAACCAACATAAGATTTTCTGCCAGTACTCCTGGAATATGCATCAACTACTAACTGGAGCAGAAAAAAGAAAGTCAGAACAATCTGAGGAAGAATAACAAAGTAATTTATATCCAGCTTCATCTACCTTCCCCCATTGGTACTTTTTCAACAATTAAGCCTCTTTCCACCTCTGTAATCCTGATTGTGGATGCATTCATCGCTCTTCCTCTATTAAAGTATGCTTCCTTTGAAATCATGACTCGATTTATAGTCTTATTTATTGAAGCTTCTGTCCTTGAGAGAAAAGTGTTTGGATACACACCAATCCATACGATAAAAATGAGGAGGAGAACAAATATCACTGCTTCCCTCAGATTCAAGTCTGGTAATTTGAAATTCTTGGGGTTTGTCAGCTTATTGAAGAACACTCTCTGATACATCCAGAGCATGTAGACTGCACCCCAGATCATACCTGTGGCTGCCAGAACAACAAATGTAAAGTGTCCTACATGCAGATCCTTAAGATACTCTGCAAAGGCAGCTTTGTATGCTCCAACCAGCACAAGAAACTCACCCACGAAACCATTCAAACCGGGCAAACCTATGGATGAAAGGGTTACAATCATGAAAACAGCAGCATACCAAGGCATAACCTTTGCCAGTCCACCAAATTCAGAAATCAACCTTGTATGTCTCCTTTCATAGATGACCCCGACAAGAAGGAAGAGGGCTCCCGTTGATAATCCATGATTTATCATCTGAAGCAATCCCCCCTGAATCCCCTGGAGATTGAAGGCAAAGAGACCAAGCATCACGTAACCAAGATGGCTTATGGATGAATAGGCTATCAGTTTTTTCACATCTTTCTGAACCATCGCAACAAGCGCTCCATAAATTATACCCACAACAGCCAGTGCCATTATGTATGGTGCAGCTGCTCGTGTTGCAAGGGGGAAGAGGGGCATTGCAAAGCGGAGGAATCCATATGTCCCCATTTTAAGAAGAATCCCTGCAAGGATAACTGATCCCGCAGTTGGTGCCTCAACATGGGCATCTGGCAACCATGTGTGGAAAGGAAACATTGGAACCTTTATGGCAAAGGCAAGTCCAAAGGCGGCAAAGAGGAGAAGCTGCTCTTTAAATGTGAATACCACTCTGAAAAGATCTTCATAATCAAATGAATAGAATCCAAACTGCTTGTAATGGGCATAGTAAATATAGAGAATGGCAATCAACATCAATAAGCTTCCCACTGCTGTATAAATAAAGAACTTAACAGCGGCATATATCCTTCTCTCTCCTCCCCAGATACCTATGATGAAGTACATCGGTATCAGCATCAATTCCCAGAAAACATAGAAGAGGACAAGATTAAGTGCAACAAAGGCGCCGAGCATGGCGGTTTCAAGGAGAAGCATGAAAATAACAAATTCTTTCTCCTTTTCCTCAATAGCTTTCCATGCGGAAAGAATTGTAATGGGAGTTAAAAAGGTGGTTAGAAGAACGAGGAAAAGACTTATTCCGTCAATGCCAACATAATAGTTAACTCCCCAGGAAGCTATCCATGGGAGTTTTTCCACGAATTGGAAATCAGGAGAATAAGCTTTGAAAGCAAAGAAAAAGATCAATGAAATCAGAAAATCAATCGAGGTAACTATAATACCGGTGGTTTTAATTAATTTTCCCTCATTTTTGTCTATGAAAAGAACAATGAGGGCACCAATAACAGGTAAGAATGTAACAATGCTAATTAAGGGTAATCCCTTCCAGCCCATAATGTTGCTCCTTTTAAGCTAACAGTAAATATCCCAGTACAAGCACTACACCCAGAACAAAGGAAAAAATATAAACCTGAGCATCACCATTCTGCCAGTATTTTAAAATCCTGGAAGTAAATCTAACACTCTTTGCCGATCCATTAACCCCCACTCCATCTATAACATATACATCGGTAAATCTCCAGAGGAACAGAAGTGAAATCAGGTAGATGGGATGGATGAAAAGATAGTAATAAATCTCGTCAACATAGTATTTATTGAAAAGCAATTTGTAGAGGGGCCACACTTTGAGGGCGATTTTACGGGGCAAATCCGTCCTTTTAATGTAGAGGTAAAAAGCAATGAGTATTCCCAGAAGAGCGCCACCCACACTTATCGCCATAAACCACCACTCAGTTGCCTCACTGTAGTGATGAAAATGGATGTGAGCATGGGCAAAAACAGGATGGAGAAACTCTTCAAAAATGTTGGAATTTTCAACACCAAAAAGCTTTCCTATGACGGGAGAAACACCTACCCAGCCACCAATGACTGATAATATTGCAAGTATAACCATTGGAATTGTCATAACCGCAGGAGATTCATGTATGTGATGTTTCACCTCTTCAGGAGACCTGTTCTCACCATGGAAAGTCATATAGACAAGTCTGAACATGTAAAATGCAGTTATGATGGCAGTAATAACACCAATAGCCCAGAGAACCACTCCCCCCCTTGAACTTGCAAAACTGCTCCAGATTATCTCGTCTTTGCTGAAAAACCCTGCAAAGGGAGGAATACCGGAAATGGCCAGGGTGGCAGTCAGGAATGTCCAGTAAGTAACAGGCATATATTTTTTCAGACCACCCATCTGCCTCATATCCTGAATTCCACTCATGGCGTGAATAACACTACCGGAACCAAGAAAGAGAAGGGCTTTAAAAAATGCATGGGTCATCAGATGGAAAATACCAGCCGCAAAGGCACCGACTCCCATTGCCATGAACATATAACCGAGCTGAGATACAGTCGAATATGCAAGGACTTTCTTTATATCATTCTGGGTTATTGCCATAGTTGCTGCAAAGAAAGCGGTAGCCCCTGCCACAGCAGCCACAATAGCCATTGCCACGGGAGCATGAGCATAAAGGAGATTTAACCTTCCAATCATGTAGACACCAGCAGTTACCATGGTGGCTGCATGAATCAGAGCACTCACCGGTGTGGGACCAGCCATAGCGTCAGGTAGCCATACATAGAGGGGAATCTGAGCTGATTTACCGGTTGCACCGATGAAGAGGAAGATAGCTATGAGTGTCAGTGCTGTAACAGAAAGAGTTTCTCCATGATAAATCAGGATCTTATTTATCTCCACAAAATCAAGTGTTTTGAAAATTACCAGCATGAGGAGAATGCCAAGAATAAATCCAAAATCACCTATCCTGTTTGTTATAAATGCCTTCCTTCCGGCATAAGCCTTTTCCTCATCCTCAAACCAGAATCCAATTAATAGATATGAACAGAGACCAACACCTTCCCATCCTACGAACATGAGTACAATGTTGGAAGCAAGAACAAGAATTGACATGCTGAAAATGAAGAGATTGAGATATGCAAAATATCTGTAGTAGGAGGGATCATCATGCATATATCCAATGGAATAAACATGGATCAGAGCACCAACTCCCGTTACAACAAGGATCATCACAGCGGAGAGTGGGTCAAGGAGAAATTTTATATCAATTGCCAGCCCACCGGTGAAAATCCATCTGTAAACAGGATCAACAAGGATTCTCTGTCCCGGTACAACCTTTAATAAATCAAAAAAGGCAATTACTGCAACGGTGAAGGAAGACCATACTGCTACATTGGCAACCCAGTGGATAACTGGTTTGGGAAGCTTTTTTCCAAACAGTCCATTAATTATAAAACCAACCAGTGGGAAAAAGGGAATCAGCCATAGATAGTATATGTTATTCATAGTCACACACTCCCTCAATGCTTAAGGAGATTGATCTCATCAACATTTACCGTGTTATGTGTTCTCCTTATTGCCACAAATATTCCAAGGCCCACACCTACCTCGGCAGCGGCAAGGGTTATTGATAAAAGGGCTATTACCTGCCCCGCTGGATCAGCAAAAGCCCTGGCAAAAGCTATAAACACAAGATTAGCAGCGTTCAGAATCAACTCAATACTCATTAACATTATGAAGATGTTTCTTCTCACCATAACACCAGTTATTCCAATAATAAAAAGTATAACTGCCATTATAAGGATTCCATTGTAAGGCATAACTTTACCCCTTTAATCTTTCTTTGCAATATAAACACCGCCAACAACTGCAACGAGCAACAGAATTGAAATCACTTCAAAAGGAAAGAGATATCTGGTTAAAGTCGCAAGTCCAATATTTGCTGCCTTTCCAAATTCAGGTGGAGGTGCAATTCCCTTAACATAAAGGCCACCCACATAGAAAAGGAGCTCTATAAAAAGAATAGCTGCCACAATTACAGCTATGCCCTTCAAAATTGTCACCTTTCCAACAAGATCTCTCTGATCAAAGTTAAGCAGAGCTATCACATATACAATCAGAACAGTAATTGCTCCCACATAGACCAGTATCTGGATAAGAGCGAGAAAGTGAGCCTGCATCAAAGCATATATACCTGCGAGTGAAAAGAGCACAAGACCAAACCAGAGGGCGGAATGTATGGGATTCCTGTAAAGGATCATCATCAGTCCTGAGAAAATGGCAAGCGCACCAAAAATATATATGAGCATCGTTGCAAGCATATCTATCTCCCTATCAGAGGTTGATCTTTATCCAGTTCGGTTTCAATCCAGTGTAGCAGCTTTTCCTTCTTATAAAGAAGAGCTTCCCTTGTATAATCTGCCAGATGGTAATCATAGGTCATTCTAATTGCATCTTTGGGACATGCTTCCACACAGTAGCCACAGAAAATACATCTTGAAATATCAATGGTAAACTCAACCGGATACTTCTCTTCAGGTCTGTTGGGATCCTCACCTGCCACAATATGTATACACTGTGCGGGACAATTTGTTGCACACATATAGCAGGCAACACACTTTGGCGTACCATCCTCCTTCAAAACAAGATAATGTTTGCCCCTGAAATTTGGAGAAATTGGTCTTTTCTCCTCTGGATACTGATAGGTGTAGGCACCCTTTCTCCCTGTTATCCACTTCCAGAGATTACTAAAAAAGTGTCTGGAAGTGATATAGAATCCTCTGATTAACTCTGGATAGTAAATTTTTTCCCACCAACCATACCTGAAGTTGTATTTCATCTTCTTCCTCACTATCCATTTATTAACATGATTACAATAGCTGTTAAAGCAATATTAATTAGTCCCCACGGCAATATTATCTTCCATCCCAGTTTCATCAACTGATCATATCTAAATCTCGGGAAAGTCCACCTGACCTGCTGCAGGAACCAGATTCCGAAAATCCACTTGGCAAAGAAAGTCAATATCCGGATAATCACTATGAGCCAGTAGGGCAAATGCCATACTCCGAAAAAGTGAAAACCATCGTCAAAGAGATAGGGGAACTGCCACCCTCCGAAGAAAAGTGTTGTGAGAACTGCTGCAACAACTGCCACTTCAACAAACTCTGCGAGGAAGAACATTCCCCATCTCATTGCACTGTACTCTGTGAAATATCCAGCCACTATTTCCGATTCACCTTCTGGTAAATCAAAGGGTATTCTCTTATTTTCAGCAATAATGGCAGGAAGGAAAAGCAGGAAAGCAAGGGGTTGCACAAAAATCCCCCACTTGGGCAGAAAACCGAAGAGTAATTCACCCTGCTTTTCCACTATAAGTGAAATATCAAGGGTATTGTACACCATAATAACGCCAATTATTGACACTCCCAGAGCTATTTCATACGAAATCATCTGGGCAGCAGCCCTCATTCCACCCAGTAAAGCATATTTTTCATGGGAGGCCCATCCCGCAATTACAGGCCCCAGCACAGCAAGGGAAGAAAGAGCAAAAAGATAGATAAGTCCTGAATCAAGCCTGGCAATGGACAGTTCCACAATCCTGCCACCAATCTTAATTGGACTTCCAAAGGGGATAACGGCAAAAACTGCAAGGGCAGAAAAGAAGGGGAATAGAGGTGCTATAAAGTGAAGGAACTTATTAACTTTTTCAGGAACATAATCCTCTTTTATAAACATCTTAAGGGCATCTGTGATTATGTGAAACAATCCCAGGGCTCTTATACCAAGAATCTGAACCCTGTTTGCACCCACCCTGTCCTGCGTTACTGCACTCTGCTTTCTTTCAACCCATGTTAGAAGAGCTGCAAAGGTCAACAACACACCTACCACAAAAAGAATTTTAATTATCACAATCAGAAACATTACCCAATCCAACTTACTACCCCTTCTTTAGGTTAAACCTTTTCTGCTCCACTTATTTCCGCCTGTATCAGCCTTATATCATCATAGTACTTTCCGTGACCATAAGCATGGAGTAACAGATTGAAGATCTCCCACTCTGCGAGAGCATTCTCTGGCCCATCCACAGCTTTTGTAAATTCCTGCACCTTCCCCTGAAAGTTGGTGAAGGTTCCATCTCTCTCAGCAAAGATCAAAGAGGGAAGAACAAACTCTGCATAATCCATTATTTCATTTACAAAAGAACCTATGTAGATAACTTTCTTACCCCTTAAAACTTCAAGACTGTTCACATATTTTTCAAAACCTTCACCCCATATAATTACAACTTCTGCATCTTTTACAGCTTCTTCACCTGGAAATTCTTTGATCCCCAGATTCTCTGCTCCCTTTCTATTGGGATTCTTATCAGCTTTGATCAACTTGTCATCCTCTTCAACAAGATAGCCTGTGGCATCATAATCCCTTTTGTAGTATATTTCTCCTCCAATGTAATCCCTTACCAGCATATTAAAAAGGAAGAGATCCTCATTACTACCATGAGTCGATGCCACTGCGACAACCCTGCCACCCTTTTTCCTGACCTCTCTCAAATCTTCCCTGATCTGCCACCCCACATCACTCCAGGATACAGGCTTCAATTCACCATTGACCCTTTTCATTGGATCTGTGAGCCTGCTTTTTTCGTAATACCTGTGATAGAGCAATCTTCCATCATCACACATGAAGTAACCATTGACCTCATCGTTGTGTCTTGGTCTTATTCTCATAATGTAATTATCCTTGGTGTCAATGTATATATTGCAACCCCTCTCACATCCCGGACAGATGGAAGGAGTAGATTTAAGGAACCACACCCTCGCTTTGAAACGGAAATCTTTGGTGGTAATTGCACCCACCGGACAGAGGTCCGCAAGATTCATTGAATAGGGATTATCCACAACTTTGCCATCATAAAGACCCACCTCAGAATGATCTCCCCTGTTGAAGATACCAAGCTCCTCCGTGCCAGTGTATTCCTTCAAAAATCTGATACATCTCGTACACAGGATACATCTCTCCGCATCAAGTATGAGCCGTGGACCAATATCAACCCTTTTGGGTTTGTGCACCTTTTCAAGATTAAATCTGCTGGGTTGCAGACTGTAGGT
>JALSQH010000054.1 GCA_026985515.1 bacterium | reverse complement strand
GCTACAGGTATTACCGATGGTGATCTTCTGAAAGGCATTAAAGTTGTAAATGGAAAGATAATAACAAACTCTCTGGTGATTGATTCCATAACCAGAACATTCAGGAAAGTTGAAAGTGTAAGAGAGATGAGGAGTTAAAGATGCCATACATAGTTATCAATCCTGAACTCTGCAAGGAGTGTGAGCTCTGCATAAAATACTGTCCCTACGATTGCATAAAAATTGGAGATGAGATCAATTCCAAGGGATACAGATTTGCCATTTTTGTTAATCCTGAAAAATGTCCTGGATGTGCACTATGTGCAATGATGTGCCCTGAAATGGCAATTGAGGTTTACAAATGAGGTGAAAAGATGGAAGAGAAAAAAATTTTTGAAAAGGGTAATATAGCCATAGCAATGGCAGCAATTGCAGCAGGCTGCAAATATTACTTTGGTTACCCCATTACCCCCCAGAGCGACATACCTGAATATCTATCACGAGAACTTCCCAGAGTTGGTGGTGTGTTTCTTCAATCTGAGAGTGAGGTGGCCGCCATAAACATGTTGCTCGGGGCAGCAGCCACAGGTGCAAGAGTCATGACATCATCTTCAGGTCCCGGTATCTCTCTTATGCAGGAGGGAATTTCATACATGGCAGGAGATGAACTTCCCGCCGTAATTGTGAATGTATCAAGAAGTGGCCCCGGTCTGGGTGGTATCTCTCCATCACAGGGAGACTACTTTCAGGCTACGAGAGGTGGTGGACATGGAGACTACAGAACCATGGTCCTCGCTCCCCATTCTGTTCAGGAAATGTGGGACTTTACCATTATGGCATTTGATCTGGCGGACAAGTACAGGAATCCTGTTATCATTCTCGCAGATGGAATGCTTGGGCAGATGAAGGAACCTTTTGTTACAAGGATGCCTGAACCCATCCCCTATCCTCCAAAGGATTCATGGGCATTAACAGGTGCAAAGGGGAGACCTGGAAGGGTGATAAAATCGCTCTACCTTGGTCACCTGGAACTTGAAAAACATGTGTGGAAATTAAATGAAAAGTATGAAAGGATGAAAAAGGAAGATACAAGATGGGAAGAGTATATGCTCGATGATCCAGAAATAGTTGTTGTAGCCTTTGGCAGTGCAGCAAGGATTGCAAAAACTGCTGTAAAAGTGGCAAGACAGGAAGGTTACAGAGTGGGCTTACTCAGGCCCATAACTCTCTTCCCCTATCCTTATAAAAGGATAAGAGAATTATCAGAAAAAGTTGAAAAATTTCTAACTGTTGAATTAAACGCAGGGCAGATGGTTGAGGATGTGATGATAGGTGTGGGGGCAAGATCAAAGGTTTACTTCTACGGTAGACCAAATGGGGTCGGATCACTTCCCACACCGGAAGAAATTTACAATGAAATTATCAAGACCCTGAAGAATGAAAAAGTTCCCGTAAATGAATTTTAAGGAGAAGAAAATGGCAGAGATAGCAAGGAAAGTTTTCTCAAAACCAAAATCCATGAAGGATAAACCCTTCCACTTCTGCCCTGGATGTCACCATGGAATAGTTCACCGTCTCGTGGGAGAAGCAATTGATACCCTTGGAATCAGGGAGAAAACCATTGGAGTTGCATCAGTTGGGTGTTCAGTTTTTCTCTACGATTATTTCGATGTGGATGTTCTTGAAGCACCACACGGAAGGGCTCCAGCAGAAGCCACAGCCATAAAGAGGGTACTGCCCGACAGCGTAGTTTTTATCTATCAGGGTGACGGTGATCTCGCAGCAATAGGAACTGCAGAAATTATCCACGCTGCCAATAGAGGAGAAAATTTCACCGTAATCTTCATTAACAATGCAAACTATGGAATGACAGGCGGTCAGATGGCTCCAACAACCCTCCTTGGAATGAAAACAGCCACAAGTCCCTATGGTAGAGATTTCAGAAGAGAAGGATATCCAATTAAAATGTCCGAAATTATTGCGCAACTGGAAGGATCAGCATTTGTTGCAAGAGGAGCAGTAAATAAGCCAGCCAATCTGAACAAAACTAAAAAATATATCCTGAAAGCCTTCGAGTATCAGATAAAAGGTATGGGATTTTCCTTTGTGGAAGTTCTCTCTGCCTGTCCAACAGATTGGGGAATGACCCCCGTTGAGGCGTGTGAATTTATTGAAAGAGAAATGATACCCTACTATCCACTCGGAATTTTGAAGGAAAAGAAAGTACCGGATCATCTCTGAGGAGGAAGAAAGAATGTATTATGAGGTCTTCATAGCAGGTGCAGGGGGACAGGGAGTGCTGCTGATGGGAAATATAATATCCTATTACGCGATGCTCAATGACCTCAACACCACCTTTATGCCTTCCTATGGCGTTGAAATGAGGGGAGGAATGACTCACTGCACCGTTATCATATCAGATGAGGAAATAGGGAGTCCCGTTCTACAGGAAGTTGACAATGTTGTTATTATGTCGCCTTTTGCTTCGCAATTTACCACAATGGTTAAAAATGGGGGCATACTTATACTGAATTCCTCACTGGTTAAATCTCATCAGTGCGAGAAAGAAAATGTGACAATTCTGAAACAACCATTTAACGACCTTGCCTTAAAAGCTGGAAATAGCAAAATTACCAATATGATAGCCCTCGGTTATCTGTGGGGAGTCACGAAACCTCTCCCTTTTGATGAAAAATTGCTTCAACAGGCAATGTTAGGTATACTTGGAGAATCCAAAAAAAAGTTCATCCCATCCAACATCGAAGCCTTTATAGAAGGTTATCAGTTAGGTGAAAGAGAAAAAATTTAACACCTTAGAGGAAAAGGTCAGATTTCTTGAACAATTCATAACAGAGGACAGAAAAAGACGAATCAATGATGTTCTGGACAGGCGTGTCAAAAGATATGTAATAGCCCTCGAAAATATCTATGATCCACACAACATAAGCGCGGTTCTCAGAACTGCAGACGGAATGGGTTTCCACACCATTTATGTAATTGAAAAAGAAAATCGCCTGAAATTTTCCAGTGGAGTCACAACTGGTGCGGAAAAATGGCTTGAAATAAAGATATTCACTGATGTGGAATCTGCCTTAACAGAACTTGGAAAAAGAGGCTATAAAATAGCTGCAGGAGTCCTCAGTGAAGAGAGTGTCAATTTTTTTGAATATGATTGGGATGGGAAATGGGTTTTTCTGTTTGGAAATGAACATGAAGGTCTAACCGAGAGAGCAGTTGAACTATCAGATATTCAATTTATGATTCCAATATATGGATTTATCCAGAGCTACAACATCTCCGTCTCTGCAGCAATTACAATGTCACACCTCAGATTTCTTCTTGAAAAGAGAGGAGTCAAAGGGGAACTGACTTCAAAAGAAAAACTTGAACTCGAGTACAGATGGTTAACGAGAGATCTTGGAATTAAGATATAAAAAGTGGTGCGGCGGGGGGGATTTGAACCCCCACGGGCTTTCGCCCACTAGCCCCTCAAGCTAGCGTGTCTGCCAATTCCACCACCGCCGCATCGATCTTTCAAAATGGATTATATCAAAGAGAAAAGAGGTTTTCAAGCCCTGAATCTTAATCCAGATAACACTCTGAAAAAATAGGGTAAAAACAGAAACAAGATGAGAAAGATTTCTGGAGAATCTGCTCCTCCCTCGCTGCATCCCGGAGATTTACTGCTGTCAGTTGCGCATGGTATGAGCCTCTCTGGTTGATAATTTTTATCTGAGTTAATTGCTTCATCAATTACCCTGAGTGGCTTAAAAAAGTAGCTATGATTACCATACTCCACAATCTCAAGCCTTACGATTTCAACTTTACCTTCATAAGTAAAACTGTAAGTGCTGTTATCACCTTTTGAATATATAATTTCTCTGTTTAATCTGTGAAACTTCCCGTAAGTACCTCCATAGACATTATAACCAACAACCCCCACTTCATGCGCGGATCTCCATTTAATAATTGTTACTCCATCCTTATAGTAAGCCTTCATATATTCAATCTCAACATCAGTTGTTCCCGGCGTCTCCTCAACCACCTGCCAGTCTGAAGTCTGGTCAGAATCATACCCGTTGGGTACCCTCCCATAGGAGGAGTGCAATTCATCGGTATCGGGATCCATTTTGTGTGAAGAATAACTAACTGGAAAATTATAGGGAAGGTAATAAATGCCATAGTAATAGTAGAGCCAGTTAATATCACATTGATCGCTTACATCTCCCCAAGTATCAAAATGCGCCGCAAAATCTGGATATTCATAAAAAATTCCATTTTTAATTGCACCACAGTGGTTGGGATGCTCGTTGTAGGTACTCACATTTCCTGGATTCCAGTCAAAGTAATCCACCACAAGCCAGATATAACCCTTCTCGGTGGGGTTACCGCTATCATCATAAGCCTCATAGTAAAACCACTGAATAAGGGAAACATCATCTCCATCCTCAACAAGAATATCCTGATTATCCATCCCCATGTACAATCTTATTACACCATCACCATCACATGAGTAATCATTATTCCCAGAGGTATTGTAAATAACCACATAACAATCTGGATCAACCAGCAGGGTATAATCATTTTCAGGATCAGAGTCACTTGTGGTGGCAGGATCATAAGGTATCATATAGAGGCAATCAGACCCTCCAAAATTCCTGCAAACAGGATAGGAAGT
>JALSQH010000053.1 GCA_026985515.1 bacterium | reverse complement strand
GGCGTAAATATATTGATTGTTTCACTTGGTTATCGTGCGGGAAAAACTGCCCCTATTATCTCAACCCGGGAGCTTTTGCACAATACAGTAAATAAAGTTGTGGATCCTCTGCCTCAGGCACTCGTTCTTACTGCCATTGTTATCGGAGTTGCAGTTACAGCTCTTGCACTGAGTATTGTAATAAGAATGTACCATGAAAAGAAATCGCTTGATATAAGAGATTACCAGGAGTTGAAGTGGTGAGTGGCACAATAAACCCCATTTACATGATTGCGTTACCCCTTGCTGTTGCATTTTCTCTGGGTATATTTGACCTTTTTGGAAGGAATGTATCCCGTATTGTCTTCATCCTTGGTATAGTTGCAGAGTTCATACTTGCTCTGCTGCTTTTTAACTACTTTGTTTCCTCCCCTGATGCTCACGCAATTGAGGTGATGATAGGCGGTTTTCTCCCACCCAAGGGAATTAATCTGAAAGTAGGCTATATTGAAGCGATATTTGCTTTCATAATTCATACCGTTTTTCTTCTTGGTTCTCTTTACTGGCTCTATAAAGGCGCAGGCAAAGTAGAACTCAGGGGAATGATTCTCTATCTACTCCTATCTCTGGGTGCCACAGGCCTTATCTTCACCAATGATATTTTCAATCTCTTTGTTTTCATTGAGATAACCTCCATAGCTTCTTATGCTCTTGTATCTTTCTACAATAGATATTCCCTTGAAGCGGCATTTAAATTTCTGGTGGCTGGTTCAATCAGTTCAACATTTCTTTTAATTGGGATAATTACACTTTATAAGCATGTGGGGAATCTCAATCTGACTCTGATCAATAATTATCTTTTGCATACTCATCTGACCACTCCTCTTGTTCTTTCTCTTCTTTTCATCTTTGCCTCTCTGTTAATTGAAGTTGAGATGTGGCCCTTCAATGGATGGGCAATTGACGTGTATCAGGGTGCATCACCTGCAATAGCAGCTGTTCTTGCCGGTGGGGTTTCGAAGGGATTCTTCCTGGTGTTTTTTAAATTAAATGGTCTCTTTGTGATGCCCCAAAGCTGGCATCTCGTAGTAATCTACACTGGTCTTGCGACTCTTACTGTAAGTCAGTTTTTTGCATGGAGACAGAGTGATTTCAGAAGATTACTTGGATATTCCTCCATAGCGCAATTGGGAATCCTTGTAACTGCGGCTGGACTTCTCAATGTAAAAGGTATATCTCAGAGTCTTCTGATTAAGGGTGTAATTTTCCTTGCAGTCAGTCATGCTTTTGCAAAATCACTCCTCTTCTGGGTGACTGGATTAATCAGAGATGATGAAAGATTAACGTCTTCAGTCTGGAGAAAATTTCTCTCATATAATCCATGGATAAAAGGATTTGCCTTCATTGCTATTCTCTCTCTTATAGGAGTTCCACCATTCCCCGGTTTCTGGGGAAAGTATTATCTGCTTGTTGCAATGAAAGATATACCCCGTGCTATTTTTAATCAGGTTATGACTGTAATTCTTGTTGCTTCAATTGCAGAGGTTGTTTATTACATAAAATGGTGGAGAGAACTTGGCCATGAAAAAGTTCAGAACCACCATATGGTAAAGTTCACATATGCTCCCTTCCTTTCATCATTGATTCTCATTGGGACAGGTATCTATGAACTGCAGAAATATGTTTTCGGAATTTTTGACAATGGAACAAAATTGATTCATTATCCTGAGCTTTATTCGATGCTCCTCATCGCAGGGATTTTTGTCTGGCTAATTGCCTATGCAGGACCTGTTATACAGTGGATATTTTCTCTCATAACTGTAGTTGCTGCTCTATTACTTTTTGAACCTCTTTCATCTCCTCTGTTAAATTTCTTTTACTATCTCATTCTGGGTGGTGCAGTTATATTTATTCTTGGCAGCATAAATGCAATAAGGGGAGAAGATAAAGACAATCCATACTTTTATCCTCTTTTCCTCATTCTTACAGGAGCACTTACAGGGGTTGCTGGAGCCACTTCCTGGCTGACTTTTTTCATTAACTGGGAAATAATGGCCTGGACATCATTTCTTCTTCTCACCCTTTCAGGTTATTCAGGTAAAAAGGCTGGATTTGTTTATTCAGTCATTGGAACAATTGGAGGTATGTCCCTTCTTGCTGCTATTGTGACCATTTACGCATATCTCCCATCTGGTGCATCATTCGCAGTTTTATTCAGTGAAGCGAAAATAGTTGATCCTGCAGTCCTTATACCTGTAACTGTACTTATGATTACAGGTTTTGGAGTTAAGCTTGCAATGGTGCCACTTCATATCTGGGCAAGAGATTCTTATGCTGACTCTCCTGATGGATTCACTCCTTTCTTTTCAGGAATCCTTTCAAAAATAGGAGTTTTTGGACTTATTCTTTTCTTCTCCATCTACTATCGATACCTTGATCGCAGTACCATTCTCTACATCCTTGGATGGCTTGGAACAATTGGTGCTTTTGGTTTAACCCTGATAGCTGTATTTCAGGATGATGCAAAGAAACTTCTGGCGTATTCGAGTGTGGGACAGGTTGCTTACATAATAGTGGGGATTGCTATTTTCACCCCTCTTGGATGGACAGCAGCTCTCTATCACACAGTTAATCATGCACTTTTTAAAGGGCTTCTATTCCTCGCAATTGCAGGTGTTATTGCACGAACTGGCACGAGAAGTCTCCATGAGATGGGGGGACTCATAAAGAAAATGCCCTTTTCATTCTTTTCTGTGCTTATAGGAATAATAGCTCTTGCGGGAATACCCCCTCTCTCAGGTTTTGGAGGCAAATGGCTCCTCTACAACGCATTGCTTGAGAAAAAATGGTATCTGATGCTTTCCGTTAATATGCTTGCATCAGTTATTGCCTTTCTCTATCTGTACCGTCTGATCTCCTCAATCTTTCTCGGACAGTTAAAACCAAAATTTGAAAATATAAAAGAAGTTCCACTACCACTGATTCTGGCTGAATCTATCCTCATAGTTTTCATCCTCATTATCTCAGTATTTCCCGAATATCTGATAAACCCTGCAAAAATCGTATCTACTTCACTCCTTCCTCTTGGATGGACATTGTCAACCCAGAAAGTTGTGGGAATTGTATCATCTTTCGGTCACTGGAATGCATTTGCAATGATGATTTTTGCGGTTGTGCTATTCGTAATTGCTCTTGTGATGTTAGTCATATCTGCTCCAAAAGCTCAAAAAATTGGGCAACTTGATATAGGCTATTCAGGTGAAGTACCCGAGGATCCGGAAGAACTTCACTACTCATGGAAATTTTACGCGCACTATTTTAAAGGTATGTCCTGGATACTGAAAGTGAAAGCAGAACCCGTCTACAGATGGTTATGGGAAAACATAAATGGAACCGTTGAAGTGGTCAGAAGATTCTACACAGGCAATATTGCTACTTATGCTTATTACATCACAATTTCTGCACTGATAATAATTTACATAATAGTGAGGTCAGGCTGAGATGGAAGTGGAGATCTGGAAAAGAATACTCTGTGCAGTAATCGTAACTTTTATTGGGATATCCTATGGACTTTTCCTTGGAGGTGTCTCAAGAAAACTTACTGCGAGGATGCAGAATAGAAGGGGTCCCTCAATCTGGCAAAATTTCTTTGATGTCTGGAAATTGTTCAGAAAAAAATCACTTATCTCTCACGGGGTGATGTATTATCTGGGGCCTGTTTTCAGATTTATAGGCGGGGTTGGGATGATCCTTCTCATTCCAATTACCCTTCATGGACCATGTTTCACCAATTTTTCATTCATAGGGGATCTGTTTGTCATACTTTATTTCATGTTTCTCGGTTGCCTTGGTATGGCACTTGGGGCAGGAGAATCGGGACATCCACATGCCGTCATAGGTGTATCAAGGGGACTTGCACTCATGACCGCCAACGAACTACCCTTCATCCTGGCAGTGGTGACAATAATGGCCTCCACCGGTTCAACTTCTCTCAAAGATATTATAATTGCTCAGCATGGAGGCATACTCCACTGGAATTTGATCAGACATCCCTTTGCTTCTGCGGCTGCCTTTCTTTCCTTTCTTGGTATGATGGGTTCATATCCTTTCAGCGTTGTTCTGGCACCACAGGAGATTCCTGTAGGTCCACCAACAGAGTACAGTTCAACTCATCTGAGCTTCATGTTCAGTGGAAGGAGTGTTTTTGCAGTGGCCAAATATCTTCTCTTTATGGATCTCTTCCTTGGAGGAGCTGCCAATGTTCTGGTGGCACTTGTAAAAACTTTCGTCATTTTTCTGTGGCCATTATTCATAACTGATGTTTTCCCACGATACAGACTTGAGCAGGCAGTGAGATTTTTCTGGATAATACCAACTCTTTTAGGTTTGACAGGTCTGCTTATTGCAATTTTTTAAAGAGGTGACACCAATGGAGAAAAAGGGTTTTTTGAATAAATTACCATCAAAGATAACCTACAGGGAAGCTTTTGAAAAAATAAACAACTGGTTTCGCGCAAGATCTCTGTGGGTCGTTGCCTATGGTACCGGTTGTGGTTCAATAGAAATTGCTCCCACTGTGACCTCAAGATTTGATGCCGAAAGATTTGGAATTACAATGGTCGGTACCCCGAGACAGGCTGATGTGCTCATAATCAGTGGTTACCTTACAGTAAAGACA
>JALSQH010000052.1 GCA_026985515.1 bacterium | reverse complement strand
GCCACAATTCCTCCAGCAAATGCACCTAAAATAGTTGGAATTTCAACCAAAAAGGCAACAACCCAGTCTATCCTCCTGTGCTCTCTGTAAACAAGGGTGGCAGACAGAGAAGTTAAAAAAATGAGAAAAAGAGATGTCATTACAGCCTGATGAAAATCAATGCCAAACCATATCTGAAAAGGTGTGTAGAGAATGCCTCCACCGAGGCCAAACATGGAAGCAAAGGAAGAGGCAAAAAGAAAAATGAGCATTAAAACCGCAATCTTAAGCAAATCTTACTCCGGCAGGAAAAGTTAGAAAATATCCACCGATGGGGTATATGTTCCGTAAATCTCCTTTAATGTTTTGACTATTTCACCCACAGTTGCATAGTTTCTCACTGCTTCAATTATAAAAGGCATCAGATTGTCATCATTTTCAGCTGCTCTTCGCAGATTTTTCAACGATTCCTCAACATTCCTCTGATTTCTCCTTTTTTTCAATTCCTTCAATCTCTCTATCTGCTTTTTTTCGAGGGCAGGATCCACTTTTAAAATTTCACCCACAGGTGGTTCCTCATCCATTACAAACCTGTTTACTCCCACGATTACTCTCTCACCCCTCTCAACTTCCATCTGATATCTATACGCTGATTCGTGGATCTCTTTCTGCGGATAACCTGCTTCAATTGCCTTCAGCATACCCCCCATCTCGTCTATTTTTCTGATATAATCCTCTGCTGCTTTCTCAATATCATCAGTTAATCTTTCAATAACATAAGAACCCCCCAGAGGATCAACAGTATTGGCAACTCCTGACTCATCAGCGATAATCTGCTGGGTTCTCAGAGCAATCATCACAGAAAGCTCAGTTGGAAGAGCAAGGGCTTCATCATAAGAATTGGTGTGAAGTGACTGGGTTCCCCCAAGAACGGCAGCCAGTGCCTGAAGGGTAACCCTTACAATGTTATTCTTGGGCTGCTGAGCGGTGAGAGTAACTCCCCCCGTCTGAGTGTGAAATCTTAAAACCATACTCTTAGGATTCTTTGCACCAAACCTCTCCTTCATTATTTTTGCCCATAATCTCCTTGCTGCTCTGAATTTAGCGATCTCTTCAAGGAATTCCGTATGTGCAGCAAAGAAGAAGGAGAGACGAGGTGCAAATTCATCAACATCAAGTCCCGCTTTTATTGCATGTTCAACATAAGTAATGGCATCTGCGAGGGTGAAAGCCACCTCCTGTACCGCAGTGGCCCCCGCTTCCCTGATATGGTACCCGCTTATAGAGATGGTATTCCACTTTGGTAGATTTTTTCTGCAGAAGGAAAAAATATCTGTAATAATCTTCATGGATGGCTCTGGGGGAAATATGTAAGTTCCTCTGGCTATGTACTCTTTCAAAATATCATTCTGAATCGTTCCCCTCAGCCTATCAGGTGAGACTCCCTGTTTCTCAGCAACAACGATATACATTGCCAGGAGTATAGCAGCAGTGGCATTTATTGTCATTGAAGTGCTAACCTTATCAAGGGGTATATCTTTAAACAGAATCTCCATATCCTCAAGGGAATCAATGGCAACTCCAACCCTTCCCACCTCACCCTGACTCATTGGATCATCAGAATCGTATCCCATCTGAGTAGGAAGATCAAAGGCAACTGACAATCCCGTCTGGCCCTGTTCAAGGAGGTATTTGTATCTTTTATTTGACTCTTCTGCCGTACCAAATCCCGCATACTGCCGCATTGTCCACAATTTTCCACGGTACATGTTTGGTTGAATCCCGCGTGTGAAGGGATATTGTCCGGGAAACCCGAGTGATTTTAAGTAATCATATTCTTCAGAATAATCAGCAGGCGTGTAGATGTAATCATAGCTGTAACCTGAAACTGATGAGAAGAGAACCTCATCCCTTTCTCTGCTCTTCTCAAGGTGTTTTTTCAGGGTCTCCTCTCTCCACCGTTCCTTTTCTTTCCTGATTTTTTCCCTGTCCCCCATAATTAACCTCCTGAAGTTAACAATATTATACCATCTTCTTCAAACCTCACAAATTTAACTTGACAAAATACCAATAAATTGAATAATTGATAAGTATGTTAAAACTATTTGTTACTCTTGCTTTATTTATAGAAAGTCTCAATTTTAGTTCTATTCCCGTTCCACTTACAAAATATCCAGTAAAAAAAGCTCTATTCTGCAACAAATTATTCCTCATCAGTTCAAGGGAGGTTTTCTTTTACCAGGGAGGATGGAAAAAAGCTCTCACAGTTTCACCATACGATGAAATCAGGGATATCCAGTGCCACACGAAAACACCTTTCCTTTTGACAAAGAAAAAGTTATATCAGTATGAAAATGGCTTTGTTAAAATTCTCAATCTTCCCTTTGAGGGCATTCAACTCGTTGAAGATCAGAGGAAAGACCTCCTGATACTTACAGGAAAAGGAGCATTCAAACTCAATGGGTATGCACTGAAACCAATCTTTTATTTTTCTCAGGAAATACCAGTTAAAATCGCCATTGGTAAATGGAATGCCATAATCCTGGGAAAAAAATATCTATACTTCATAATTTCAGGAAAAATTTCTCAGAAAATAAAATCAAACCTGATCAATGATGTCTGTTTCTCAAAGGATTTTCAAAAATTTTTTCTTTTATCTCCCCTGAAACGACTTCCCGCTTTTATTAAAGGATTCAGAGTCTCTGAGCTTAAATTACCGGGAAAGAAACTTCTGTGTGGGGAAAAAATCTTCACATATGACGAAAAGTCAGTTTACCGGGGATTCACTGTGATATTCTCCGTCAAGGCATTTGAAAAAATAATAAGTGCAAATTTCCAGAATGGTGATCTACTGATTCTCACCGATAAGAACCTCTACCTTCCTGAAAAAACATCAGTTAAAGAAGCAGGCAGAATCCAGAATTTTAACTGTCCCCATTTGCCTCCATTCAGGAAAATTATTGAAAATACTCCTCTTCTCCATCAAAGATTATTCAAAGCCAGTGAAAAGTGGCTGGAAAATTCACGCAAAAGAGCATATATACCCCGTGTCTCACTCTCACTTTCCTATGGAAGTGGAAACAATCTGTACAACACAAAATCTGATACAATTTCTGCAAGTGCCTACACAGATTCAGTCATTATAGGACCTCCTTCAATTACCAGCAGGAGAGACAACAGTAACAGGTATGAAATTTCCATATCCCTTACATGGGAACCTGACAGATTATTTTTCTCAAGCGAGGAACTTTCAATAGCCTATAGGTTAATCGATATTGAAGAGGAGAAAAGATACATCTTCAATCAATTAAATGAGAACTACACAGAGGCGGTTCTGTTGAAACAGAAATGCTGCAAAGAGAAAGATCTGAAAAGTTGTATTGAACTGGAGAAAGTAACAAATCTCCTCAAATATTACACAAATTTTTCACCAGAATTATGGAAGGAAGAAAAGTAATTTTCCATCTTTTACTGGTTTTTCTCATAGGTTGTGGTCACAGCGAAGAAAATTTTACCCATAATTTCTATGAACAGTCACTCAGGATTACTCCACTTTTTCCTGGTCAGGTTACACGGTCACTTGCAATTGATACAATTTTTTCATTCAAATATGAGGCGGAGAATGTCAACTTTGTCTCTGTAACATTCAAAAGTGAACTGGAAAAATCAATTTTGAAAATTAAACTTAATAAAAGAACTGGAATTCTCAGGTTTCGCTCTCCCATAAAAGGTAAAAATCTTGAAATATCAATACGGCCATCACCAGTTATCATCCTCTTTCCAGACGAAAGCACTGGAAGCAACATATTCACATTCAAGTACACAATGGGTAACGCTCACACATATGATCATCTCAAAATAGAAGAGATTCTCCCCTGTAACAGATGTCCCTTTATCCCGGAACACTACACAATTATTTTTAACAAACCCCTGCTGCAACAGAGTGCTGAAAAGCTTTTTAAAAAGAGAAAGGTTAAAATTGATAATAACATAATTACCTTTTATGGGTCAGAAGTCACAATACCAGCAGAACTTACCGATATATATGGTAAGAGCATGACATCAGAAGTTAAAATAACATATCACCTGCCATGTCTTTTCATAAGAGAGTTATGCATTGATCCAGTTCACGACTGGAATGATTCAAAAGGCGGAAATAGAATCCCCTTTGATTCAACATATGGTTACGGAACGGTAAATTCCTATGACCAGTTTATTCTCCTTGAAAACAGATGTGAGGACAAAAAGATCAGCTTCTATCTCTCACTGTGCAACAATGACTGCACCAGTACCGGTATCACTCCTTCATCAAAATATACGAGAATATCAGAAGATCAAAATTTAATCGTCATAGGTGATCCTCCGGGGAATCTGAAAGATTATTCTGAAATAAGGATAAGAACCCCTGATGGCGAAACACTGGACTTTGTCAGATATGAGAACTTCAGCATAAAGGGTGGATGGTGGAGAAATTCCTCCAATTATCATCTCTCCACCACCCAATGCACAATTCCATTCTAATCAGTAGAGCTGAAAACCACGCTCTCCATGGGTTGATTGATCAAGGCCCATTGTCTCCATATCCTCATCAACTCTCCAGCCTCTGGTTATCGCCTTAGCAACATAGGCGAGAATAAAAGTAAGAATTGCTGCAAAAATTATGGTGACAACAACAGAAACAAACT
>JALSQH010000051.1 GCA_026985515.1 bacterium | reverse complement strand
GGATCCATGAGGGTTGATGCCAATATTTCGGTCAGGCCAAAGGGTTCAGATGAACTGGGTACAAAAACTGAAATAAAGAATATGAACTCCTTTCACAATATTGAGAGAGCCCTGCAGTATGAATTTGAGCGGCAGGTGATGTTGATTGAGTCTGGTGAAAAAGTGGTTCAGGAAACGAGACTATGGGATGCAGCAAGGGGAAAAACATTTTCCATGAGATCAAAGGAAGAGGCACATGATTACAGATACTTTCCGGAGCCTGATCTTGTGTTTCTTGATATTGATGATGAGTGGATAGAAAAGGAAAGAGGCAACCTTCCTGAACTCCCCCTTGAAAGGGCAGATAGATTTGTCAGGGACTATGGAATTCCCAGGTATGATGCTCAGGTGCTCACGCAGGAAAAAAGTGTAGCTGATTACTTTGAAGAGGTGGTGAAGGAGTTTGGTGATCCAAAAATGGTGAGCAACTGGATAATGAGCGAATTTCTCCATCACCTCAATGAGGATAAAATAGATATTTATGAAAGCAGAGTAAAACCCAACATGCTTGCTTCAATGCTCCGGTTAATCAAAGATGGGACTATTTCTGGAAAAATAGGGAAAACAGTATTTCAGGAGATGTATGAAACGGGAAAGTCTCCGGAGGAGATTATTGAGGAGAAGGGTCTTGTTCAGATAAAAGATGAAGGATTTATTGAAGAAATCATAGACAAAGTCCTGGCGGAGAACCCCGATGTGGTGGAGAAGTACAGGGCTGGTAAAAAGGGGGTAATTGGTTTCTTTGTTGGTCAGGTGATGAAGGAGACCAGGGGAAAGGCCAATCCTGAAATTGTGAATAAGATTCTGAGGGAAAAATTAGGAGGTTGAAGCTGTGAGTGAGAAAAAGTCGCCACCTGAGCATCTCCTCCAGAGGGGATCCTGGGGTAGCAAATTTGCTTTTGTACTTGCTGCGGCGGGATCTGCTATAGGCCTGGGTAACGTATGGAAGTTTCCCTACATTACAGGTGTATATGGAGGAGGAGCATTTGTCTTCGTTTACCTTTTTAGTGTTCTTCTGGTGGGTCTGCCTCTTCTGATTGCAGAAATACTGTTGGGTAAGTCTGCCCATCGTGACCCTGTTGGAACCTTTATCGTTCTTTCTCCAAAAGGAAAAAAGTACTGGCAGCTTGTGGGGTGGATGGGAGTTGTATCTGGATTTGTGATACTCTCCTTCTACAGTGTGGTGGCTGGCTGGGCTCTGAGTTATGTCTTCAGATCAATTTTTGAACCCTTTTCAGGTTTGCCACCTGAGAAGATTGACCATCTTTTTGTGGAACTCACCTCTTCGCCGGGAATTGAAATTATCTGGCACTTCATCTTCATGTTTTTCACTGTGGGAATAGTTATTGGAGGGGTCAAGAAGGGACTGGAAAAGTGGAGCAAAATTTTGATGCCCCTTCTCTTTGGGATTATCCTTTTTCTTGACCTCTACGCCGCCACAACTAAAGGATTCGTGACAGGTCTCACTTTTCTTTTCAAGCCAGATTTCACAAAATTGACACCTGATGCCATTCTGCAGGCACTGGGACACTCATTCTTCACCCTTAGCCTTGGAATGGGAGCAATGATAACCTATGGAAGTTATCTCAAAGATGAAGAGGATATTGTTGTTCCCGCCGTGAGTGTTGCTGTTCTGGATACACTGATTGCTCTTCTGGCAGGGATGGCCATTTTCCCCATAGTTTTCACCTTTGGATTGAAGCCCTCTGCAGGTCCGGGCCTTGTTTTCAGGACCCTTCCTGTTGTGTTTGCAAAATTGCATTTTGGAATGGTTATTTCATTTCTATTCTTCACCCTCCTCACCTTTGCGGCTCTTACCTCTGCAATCTCTCTCCTCGAAGTTGTTGTGGCTTTTTTTGTGGATGAGCTGGGGTGGGATAGAAAGATTGTTACTCCAGTTGTGGGATTTCTTATATTCCTCCTGGGTGTTCCAAGTGCCATCTGGGATAGTTTCTTTGACTTTGTTGACTGGCTGTCCACAAATATATTTCTCCCTGTGGGTGGATTCTTCATTGCACTTTTCACTGCCTTTGTTCTTGAGGAGAAGTTGAAGAAGATCCACTTTGCCAGATATCCTGAGTACCTGTACAGAGGATGGAATTTCACTGTGGGATGGATTTCTCCGGTGCTTGTGGCCATCATGATTCTCAACAGGTTTGGTATTTTGAAGTTAATTTTTTCAAGTCCATTTTTGAGGAAACTTCTTGGTGTGGAGTAGAAAATTTGCTTTAACTATTTTCTTGATTTTCAGTTTTTCTCCACCTTCTCTGTGGGGAAGTAATTTTTACCCTGGCATGATTTATGATCTTGATTCAAAGAAAAGTTTTTCACCGTTTGGATGGGAGAAAAGGGAAACACATTTAATTGAAGAAGAAAATCCAGTTTCGGAAGGCCTGATAATTTTATTCAGATTCTACCAGAAAATTCTCTCTCCCATTGATGGACCCAAGTGTCCATATTACCCCACATGCAGCCAGTTTGGAATTGAGTCGGTCAGAAGATACGGCTTTTTCTGGGGATTGCTGATGCTTTTCAACCGGCAGATGAGAGAGTATCCCAATCTTGTTAAGGATAAATGGTTCCCGCTTGTTGTTAAATATGGTGTTTTGAGAGTTTATGATCCACCTGAGAGGGCATATATATGGAGCGATTTCTGGAAATAAATGGAAAATTTTTGCTCATATTTTTTTCGCTTGCAGTTTCAATATCTCTCCATGCTGGTGAAAGGTGGGAATTTTATGGAGATCAGTTTTTCAAAAATGGCGAGTACTACAGGGCTATAACCATGTATTATATGGCTTTCTTTGACGCCGTTAGCGATAGAGATAGATGCAGGCTTTTAACAAAAAGTGCAGAGTCTTTCATCAGGGCAGGTTATTATGAAGAGGCGCTCAGGGAGTATGATAGAGGGAAAAGTTACTGCAGTGAAGAGAGGTTGATCTATCTCAGAGGTCGCCTCTTTTTCATCAGAGGGAATTACTCAATGGCTGAGTATCTCTGGGGAAGACTCAGAGACAGGAGGAGGAATTTTCTTGTTGGTATAAGTAAGATGATGCAGTTTGACAGAGATGGTTTGAAATTTTTGAGGAGTTACGCTGATGAGGTATCTGGTGAAGATAAGAAGAAGGTTTTTAGTTTAATGAAGAACTTCCCTGAAAAATTACCGTACAGATCCCCTCTTCTTGCTGGAGTGCTCTCTGCTCTTCTGCCTGGTGCCGGTCAGGTGTACACTTCCCACTATGGTGAGGCTGGAATGTCATTTGTGGTCAATGCCATTTTTGCCTTTTTAACCTATCAGGCTATAAGAAAGGCTGAGATGATTCCCCATTATGGTTACGCTGAGGCTGGCTTCTGGGGTTTTATTGGTATGGGTTTTTACCTTGGTAACATATATGGGGCTGTACTGTCCGCAAAGAGGTATAACTACTATTACAGG
Organism: bacterium; assembly: GCA_026985515.1. Taxonomy (GTDB): domain Bacteria; phylum JALSQH01; class JALSQH01; order JALSQH01; family JALSQH01; genus JALSQH01. The sequence goes on along the minus strand of JALSQH010000051.1, from coordinate 13,937 downwards.
AGCAGATTCAGGAGAGAGATGCTGAATCAGTTGCAGATTTCATATTCGTTTCCATGAATTTTTTCTTCTGAATTTTCTGAAAAGTATTCCATTTCTCACTCCCAGAATTGATGCCATCATGAAGTGAGTGTATGGAAAGAAGAAAACATAGGCAAAGAAGGAGTGGAGTAGAAACAGAATCAGTGCGAGGTCAAGACCTATAATATAATGTTGATAAATTTCAGGGAGTTTACTCCTCTTTTCCCTTTCAATTTTGTAGTTCCACCAGATGAATCCAGTTACAAGAATAAAGGAGATTATCCCTCCCTCTGCAAGTATCTGCAAAAGATCAAAATCATCGTATGGGATTGAGAGCCTCATGGGAATTGTGAAGAAGTGGAAGGCTTCATACATTCCTCCAAAGCCTATTCCAGTGACCGGTGAGTGAAGAAAAATTTTTGCAGTGGAGTTGATCAATTCCTTTCTTGCTCTGAGTGAGAGAGACAGAACATCAAATTTTTTAATAAGAGGAGTTAAATCAAGGTTAAAGATGTCGTAAAGGATGACAAGAAGAATAAGTAATGAGATGATAATTTTTTCCCTTCTGTTACCCTCTGGCTGTATGTTTGAAATTATCAGAAAAATAACCAGCAGGGATGTGTAGATGATCACGCTTCTGGATAGGGTGAGTATTATTCCCGCATAAATTATTCCTGAAAGGAGTATGCCTGTAATTTTATTTTCCTTTTTGCTTCTGTTGAGAGAAAAGTTGAGAAATACGAGCAGAGACATTGCCATTACGGTGGCGGCGAAATTGGGATTTATAAACTCACCAAAGGGTGATTTCCTCTCAAGGGTAAAGCCGTAAATCCTGTGTGTACCGGAGAACTTGTTAATTATTTCTGCCAGAATGATGAAAATTGACTGTGCAAACAGGAACTTAAAGAATCGCTGAAGAGATGAGATGCTTCCAGGTATAAATAGATAGGAAACCATGTATATGATACTGGCTGTGAAGATTGTTGATAGAAAAAACATGGTTTCAACAGGTGCAGCAGAGATGGGCCTCCATAATGTTTCAAGGGATAATCCAGTCTGATGGAGGGGCAGGATTCTGAGAGTGTAGGTAGCAGGAGATATAATTTTCAAAATTTGTTCCGGGAGGGGGATCAGTTGAAAAATAGATATGATAATAAGACCTGTCCAGAGCCACCCTCCTTTGACCTGTTTCCTGAATCGTATAAATCCAAAGATGAAAAGGGAGATAATTAGAGAAATCACTCTTGTTGCATGATGGGGACCTCCAAAGAGGATAAGATTTACCGCAAGAAGGAGATAAAACAGGATAACCACTATTCTATCTTTTTTGTCCATCTTCCCATTTATATTACCTGTAAACTTCCTTTTATGCCAGTTGGAAACAGAAGGAAATGTGGTATAATTAAAGAAATGAAGAAGGTCGTCCTCACTCTACTGATTCTTCTCTCTGGATGTGTTTCCCACAGATTTGATATTGAGCGATACAGAAAAGCCATTCTGAATATACATTTCACCACCAAAGATATGTATTTCACCGGCGATAACTTTAAAGTGGGAAATTTCACCGTTGCAATCCTGAAGATTTATCCACCTGGAAGCGGGATTTATGGGAGAGTTGAAATTGGAATAAGGGGCAGAAGTGATTACAGAAAGGTTAATCTTGATCTGTACGATTACTACATACTTGATTCCAGAAATGCACTGGTGGTTCTGGATGTTGATTCGTCAGATCCGCTTAATTCCAATGTGACTCTGGGGATATGCTCACCTTCACAGTTACCTCTGAAACTCAGCAAAGTTGCCCTTATGGCTGCTTCTCTCTCACCTGAGCAGTTTATACTGAAGGTGAATGGTAAACTGATAACTCTGAGTATGAACAGGGAAATAGGTGACAAATTTTTTAAGTTAAAGCTAACTGCTGTGTCATCCACATCAGGTTCTGTTGAGAGGAAGGGGAATATTTCCATCAGATTTATTGCAACTAAAAATCTTGAGATTTCGGTGGATGGAACTTCACTCCTGATTGAGGATATAATCTGGGATATGGCACCTTCTATGAGAAAAATATCGGTAAAAAAAGGCATAGAAATTGCACTATTAAAGAAGGGTGAAAGGATGAAACTGGAGAACGGAGAGTGTGATGTGCTTAAAATTGAGAAGGAAAGAGGTTTAATGAGGTGTGATTTTTATGACCTTCCCCTTGGTGACAGGGTTTTGATTCAAAAGGTTGAGAAATAATTTCGGGGAGTGTGAAAATGGGTAAAATTGTTGACTTTGAAAAGTATCGTCAAAGATACTTTGATAAGAATGTGGAGGTGGTTTTTGGTGATAATCTACTTGCCCTTTCATATGAGGATGAGCAGAGTATCAAGGCTGATGGAATAATTCTTGAACAGGATTCCCTTGGAATAATGACACCGGAGGAGAACAGTTACATCTTGAAGGAAGATATTTTTGATGATGAGGATTTTGAAGATTTTGCCGGAGATGTTTTTTCTGTAAGGGCATATGAGCTTGGTGATGCGTACATTGAAGGCAGAAGGGGGGATCGAGACACCCCACCCACAATATTTGATCCTTTAAAGGTCAGGATAGTGGTTTTTGATATGATAAATGAGCCTGAAGGTAATTTTTACTCCTACAGAAAATTGGTGAGTGCCTATATGAAGGCGTTTTCAATTATGAAGAAAAACGATGTTAAAAAGATAAGGTTGAGGTTGCTGGGTGCCTTTTACAATTTTATACCAATTGAGGATTCCCTCAGAGCAGTTCTGAGAGCCCTTGATAACTTCGTTTTTGAAAAGGTTTACATAATCCTCCGGAACAGGGAAGAAGTTAAACTTGTCTGGTCTTATCTGCTGCCTTTCATAGAGAGGAAGGAACTGGAGAAGAAGAGGAAAAGCAAGAAAAAGGATGGCAATTAAGGTTGAAAGATTTGTCGTTTCAGGTGGGGATCTCTCTTTAGAACCTGAAGCCAATTTTTACCTGATTGAGAGCGAGGGGGAAGCTGTACTCATAGATAGTGGTTTTTACTCAGAAGAGACGAAGAAGTTGATAGAAGCCATTGCACGAAAGTGGAATTTAAAGGCTGCTTTTATCACCCATCTCCATGAAGATCACGCGGGTGGAATTCCATTTTTAAGAGAACTTGGTGTTAAAATTTTTCTTCACAGAGATGAAAAGGTTCCTCCCAGTTTTAAATTTGAAATTGAAGATGCTGTTTTCAGGGTAAAAGAGGGGTTGAGGCTCTTTTTCAGAGGATTTACAGTCAGGTTGTGCCACACTCCGGGACATACGAGGGGACATATTTCCCCTTATGTTGAGGAAGAGAAGATCCTCTTTTCAGGTGACACCATTCTAAGTAAGGGTACCCCATGGGTGGGACCCCCTGAGGGAGATATGAAGGTTTACATGGAGACCTTAAAGATGCTCAGGGGACTTGATATAAGGGTAATATACTCCGGTCATGGAGAAGAGATTGCAAACCCCGGTGAAAAAATAGATGAATATATTGCCCACAGGCTTGAGAGGGAGAAACAGATTATTAAAGCCATTGAGAGTGGTAAAAAGAGCATTGAAGAAATAACAGATTATGTTTACGATAAGGAGGATCTTCCTGAGCATGTAGTACCCTTTGCCCGACTAACTGTCCTGGCTCATCTTGATAAGTTGAAGAAAGAGGGAAGGGTTTTTCAAACTTCGAAGACAACGTATGAACTGCTGAAAGGTGAAAAATGAGAATCCCTCCAGTTTCAAATTCTTTTTTCAGAAACCTTGCTTCTCTTATTGAATATGGGAGACTTGAAAGTGAAGTCACACTTGAGCAGGCATCTTTTGCCTCCAGAGCCAATTTATCACCACTTCTTTTTTACTATCTGAAGAGATCACAGCTTCTTAATTCCCTGGATGAAAGGGTCAAAAGGGGGCTGTACAGGGATTTTGTGATGGCTGGGGCAGATTATCTCTTTACAGGGGAGCAGGTCACATATCTGAACAATTTTTTCAACCAGATTCAGGTTCCTGTGATGGCATTTAAAGGAATTTACACAAGAAGGTTTTATCCCGATCCTCTTCTGAGGTTAATGGGAGATTATGACTTCCTGATAAAAGGGGAGGACAGGGTAAGATTGAGTAATAAAATGCTTGAAAATGGATTTGTAATCGTAAAAACTGGAAGGAACTTTCTTGAGAGAATCGGGGCTGAGATTACATTCAGAGGACCTGATAAGTGGAAGTTGATCGATATCCACTACAGGTTGTTCCAGAGATTCAGATACACCCTTGATGAGAGTGAAATATGGAAGAGGGCACACAGAGTTAATGAGTTCTTTTTTTATCCATCTCCCGAAGATCAATTTGTTATAACAGTTATTCATCTCATTAAAGATGCCTTTACACTTCCTCTTTCGGGATTGATGGATCTCTACTACCTTTATATGAGCAATCTGGATATGGATTACATTGAATTTCAGGTGAAAAAGGCAGGGGTAGAAAGAGGATTTTCCACAGTTGTTTATCTCATGAATGAACTGCTTGGTGTTAATGTGAAAACAAAGATCACCGGCAGGATTTTTGATATTGAGTTTTTCAGGGAGGAGAAGTTTTCAGGTTTCCAGAGGTACAGTTACGCTCTGAGTACCATAGGAAAGCCGCTGAACAAGATATTGTTCACGGGAGCCTACCTGGTTCTGGGAGGGATTGATCTTGTCTCGGAAAAGTAGAGCCATTACCTTTGGCTTTGGCAGATTCGGGGTTAATGTTTTTTCAGATGAAGAAACTATTGATCTTTTTGTGAGAACATACAGGAGTTTTATTTCAGAGTTGAAGGAGGGACAGGCCGCCGGTGAAATTTTTATTGAGAAGAGTGGGGACTTGAGTTTTAAAACTGTAAGGGGACTTTTGCCACTTGATATTGAAAGAGATGGTTCTCTGGTCACTGTTGCTTCCACGGGATTAAAGGGGGATTTTGATCTAACCACCTTTAGTGGAGAGGTAAAAGTCGCGGCAAACCTGTCTGTTAGCCTGATGGAAAATTTTTTCAGAGTCTATTTTTCTTACTATCTTCTTCTCAATGAGGCTTTATTACTCCATTCCGCAGGAATGGAACTGGGAGGGAAGGGATTTCTATTTGTGGGGCAGTCGGGTGCTGGAAAGTCAACCATATCACGGCTACTGAGAAATTATGGAGAGATTTACAGTGATGATCTGGTGGCCGTTGATCTTTCCAAAGAGGATACTCAGATCTTATCAACGCCTTTCAGGGGCGAGGAGACGATATGGGTGGGGAGGCAAACAGGTACCAGACTCGTGAGAGTTTTTTTTCTAATAAAATCTGATAAAAATGAAATTGTTCCTGTGGAGCGTGGATATGCAGTTGCCAAACTTTTTGCCAATTCTCCTTTTGTAAACAGCGATGATGAAATGGTTGATTTACTTGTTGAAAGGATAAACTCTTTGCTGGAAAGGGTGGAATTTTATATACTCAGGTTCAGAAAAGATGGGAGTGTAAAGGAGGTTTTATTGTGAGGGAAGAGATCTACAGAAGAAAAAAGGGGGTGGTTCACAGGAAGATCCTTGATGAGTATATCCTTGTAGATACAAGGGAAGGGGAGGTTTTGACCCTTAATGAGGTGGGGGGTGAGATCTGGGATCTGATAGATGGCAGAAGGAGTGTTGCTGAAATTATCAGAATGTTGGTGGAGCAATACGAGGTTTCAGAAGAAGATGCAGAGGGAGATGTTGAGGAATTTTTAACACAGTTGCTGGAAGCGGGTCTAATAGAGAGGGTTAAGTGAAAAAGCTCTACGATACATATATAAAAGCGGGCATCCCGGCAAATGTTGTCCTGGAGGTTACCTACAGATGCAATTTGAAATGCATCCATTGCTATGTGGTTAACAGAGGAGAAAATGAATTAACTTTTGAGGAATATTCTCACCTTCTTGATGACCTTAATACCCTTGGTACTCTTATTCTGACAGTTACGGGAGGTGAACCTCTTGTAAGGAGGGATATAAGAGATCTTCTTGAAATGATGAGTGAGAAGGAATTTGCAATAAGACTCTTTACCGCTGGATATTATATTGATGAAGATTTCGCACATTTCCTGTCGCAATTAAACATTCTTGAAGTGGAACTCAGCATCTATGGAAGCAGAAGCGAATTGCACGATTCAATAACAGGGGTTAGAGGTTCTTTTGACCATCTTGTCAGAGCAGTGAAATTTCTCAGAAAGCACAATATAAAGGTTAATCTTAAATTCATCGCCATGAAGCCCAACTACAGGGATGTGGTGTCTGTAAAGGAGCTTGTCCATTCTCTTGATGCTAATTTCTATTATGACGTTGTTATTACTCCAAAGGATGATCTATCCATTGATCCCTTGAAGTTGAGACTTGATCTTTATCAATTGAGAGAATTTTACTCCCTTGTTAAGGATAGGCCCTACATTTTCCCTCAGAGGGATGTAAATGAATATATATGCAATGCGGGTCTTTCCACGATGGCCATTTCACCATATGGAGATGTTTATCCCTGCGTTCAGCTCAGACTCCTTGCGGGAAATATAAGAGAGAAAAGCATTGTTGAGATATGGAAGAAATCCGAAGTTTTTAAAAGCCTGAGGGGGAAAAGGATAAAAGATTACAGATGTGGCAGTTGCCCCCTTCTCCCCTATTGCAGTCCCTGTATCGGATCCATCTGGCTTGAGAAGGGTGATGTTAATGGATGTACAGAAATTCTGCGAAACAGAGCGGTTGTTTTAAAGGAGCTTGCCGATGAAAAATAGAGAGTTTGTACTTGGATCATCTTCGCCAAGGAGAAGCGAACTTTTATCCATGATTGGACTTAAGTTCAGAATTATTACACCTGAGATTGATGAATCCCCTGCTCCAGGAGAACCTCCATGGGAGTTTGTGAAACGAGCCGCCCTTGAAAAACTTGAGGCAGTCAGAAGGAAAGTGGATGGTGAGATGCCTGTCCTTACCGCTGATACGGTGGTATTCATAAATGGGAAAATTCTTGGTAAACCATCTGATGAAAAAGAAGCAGTTGAATTTTTGAAAATGCTCTCAGGTAACTGGCACAGGGTGTACACCGGATATGCCCTCTGGTGTGGAAAGAAACTCTACAGGAGAAGTGTGAAATCAAAGGTAAAAATTATGAATTTGAGCGATGAAATAATAGAGTGGTATGTTTCCACTGGAGAACCTCTCGATAAGGCGGGAGCCTATGCAGTTCAGGGAATAGGTAGCTTTATGATAGAGGCGGTTAGGGGATCATATTCCAATGTTGTGGGTCTTCCCCTGACGCAGGTGGTAAAGGATATGATTAAGTGTGGGCTCATTTACTTTAAAGATAAAAAGTAGTTTTATTTTTTGGAAGTCTCTGGTGTGTCTATGTATTTTTTTATCTGCCTGATTCTTCTTTATAAATTGCCTGATTGTACCTGCACAGAGATTGAGCAACCTGAGAAAAAATCAAGTGAGATTAAGGAGTCGTATGAAAAGATAGATAGGTTTTCTACATCTTTTTTACACCAGAATGTTGGTATATGTTAACTTACTGTAACAAGGAGGTTTTTATGGAAGGGAAAATACCTGTTATTGATCTCCACTCACATATGCTGATAAATTTGCACTATCTGAAGAAAGATCTCAGCAGAAGAGTATCATCTCCTCTTTTCTGGAATCCTCTGAAAAATATGCTTGATTTGCCCAAAATCTCTGAGGGCGGGTACAGGGTGATTGTATCAGATGTTTATGTTCCTGGAATATTTGGGGTTTTTCTTGACTATTTTAAAGATGCTTTGGCTCAGCTTGATACACTTTCACACTTCGTTGAGAAGAATAATGAAAGGATGGTTCTTGCAAAAAGTGGTAAGGAAGTTGTTGAAGCTGTTAAGAAAGGGGACAGAATTGTTGCTGTTCCTGCCATTGAGGGTGGGCATCACATTGGTAACAGTGTGGAGAATCTTCATCTTTTCAGGGAAAGGGGAGTTTTTTATATTACACTTACTCATTTTGTAAAAAACAGGATTGTGGGTTCATGCAGTTTTAAATTTCTTTACAGGGATGATGGTCTGACCTCTTTCGGTAGAGAAGTTGTAAGAGAGATGGAAAAGATAGGGATCGTCCCTGATCTCGCCCATATTTCCAGTAAAGGTTTCTTTGAGGTCGCCAGTATATATAATGGGCCTCTTTTTGTCTCCCATACCGGTGTGAGGGCCTTTAACGACAGTGAGAGAAATCTTTCAGATGAGCAGATAAGGGAGATTGGCAGGAAGGATGGTTTGATTGGTATAATCATGTTTCCATGGTATTTGAAGAGAGGGGGTGTTTTCTCCATTGCCAGAATCTGGGCAAAAACTGCGGCGTATATTTCGGAAAAAATAGGTCCGGAGCATGTTGCCATTGGAACAGATTTTGATGGATACATTTTTTCCGTAAGAGAGATAAGAGATGCCTCAATGATCCAGAAATTGAGAAGATTTCTTGAAGAAGAGGGTTTCAGCAGAGAGGAAATTGAAGGTATCTTCTGGAAAAATGCCCTCAGGTTTATGGAGAGGTATTATGGGGGATAAACTGGAAATTGAACAGCACTTTGCTATACTATTTAAAAACCCCGGTGGAGGTCAGTTATGTGGAAAGAGGATAGAGAGATAATGGAAGCACTCACATCTTCTGCATGTCCTTCTGGCTATGAATCTGAGTGTGCAGGAATCTTTGAGAATAGTGTAAAGGATTTTGTGGATGAAGTTGATGGTGATGTAATGGGCAACAGGTGGGGAGTAATCAGGGGGGAGAGTGAGAGAAAAATCATGCTTTCAGGTCACATGGATGAAATTGGTGTAATGGTCAGATATATTGACGAAAAAGGGTTTATCTATTTCGCTCCTGTAGGTGGAGTGGATGCCCAGCACATAATGGGACAGAGGGTTGTCCTCTTTACTAAAAACGGCAGGGTAAGAGGAGTTATAGGTAGAAAACCCATTCATCTTCAAAAACCTGAAGACAGGGAGAAGGCTGTAAAAATAGAAGATATGTACATTGATATTGGTGCTAAAGATAAAGAGGATGCAGAAAAGTATGTATCAATAGGAGATGTGGGTGTTGTTGATGTGGGTATGATGGATGTAATTAACAACAGGGTAGTTGCAAGAGCCTTTGATGATAAGATGGGTGCCTATGTAGTGGCTGTGACCCTCAGGGAGATAGGAAGAAGGATAAAAAGAGAGGGTAAAAAACCAGCTTACACTGTCTATGGTGTTGTCAGTGTTCAGGAGGAGATTGGTTTGAGGGGAGCGAAAACTGCTGCCTACGGAATCTCGCCTGATGTGGGTATAGCCATTGATGTTACATTTGCCACTGATCAGCCTGATGTGGATATGAAAAAGGTGGGTGAAATGAAGCTTGGTGATGGACCGGTGGTGTCGCGTGGTCCAAATATAAGTCCAAAGGTTTTTAAAAGATTCCTGAATGTTGCAGAGAAAAACTCAATCCCTCTACAAATTGAAGCTGCACCCAGAGGCACAGGAACAGATGCAAATGTTATTCAACTTACAAAGGCTGGAGTTGCCACAGGTCTGGTGAGCGTGCCTCTCAGATATATGCATTCCCCGGTAGAGATGCTGCAGATTGATGATCTGGACAACGCTGTTAAATTGCTCGTTGAGTTCATATACTCCCTCGATGGTACAGAGGACTGGAAGATATGATTATCTACTGTCAGGTGTGTGGTGAAAAAATAGATATTGATTATGTGGGAAGAGATTCAGTCTGTCCATCGTGTGGAAGTTATCTGCACTCGTGTATTCAGTGCGAGTTTTATGATCCCTATGCTCATAACCAGTGCAGAGAACCATCTGCCGAGTTTGTGGCAGATAAGGAGGCTTCAAACTTCTGTGAATATTTCAAACCGAAGAAGACTCCACCTGGAAATAAGAGAAAGAAAGTGGATCCAGATGAATTGTTGAAGAAGTTACTTGATGGAGAAAAAGATTAAAGCTGGTTTTATTTCACTGGTACCACTGAATTTACTTGAGGGGAGGGTTGAACCTGTATTGGTGACTCTGCTTGCTGAAAAGTACAAAAGTTATCTTGATCTGCTGATGAAGGAAGGAGAAGAGGGAGGGGTGGAACTTACTTCTCCACTGATTGCGAAGATTCTGGTTCCAATTCTCAGAAGGGAAGGTATAGATAAATTCGTTGTCAGTGTTCCTGCAGATATGAGGGAAATAGTAACAGTTCTTGAAACGGAAGGGATTGATTTCTTTGTTTTCAGATATATGCCTGGTATTGAGCAGGAGCTGGAGAGATTGAAAAACTGGTTGCCATCTGATTCTTCAGGGGTTAATATACGGGAAAAAATTCTGAATCTGGACAGGTACCTGAAAGGAGAAGAGGAAAAGTATTTCTCACAGTTTACAGAAAAACTATTTTCAATTTCGGGAGTAACTGTAGATCCTGGAAAAGATTTTAAATGTGGGAAAACTAAAATTGGCCTCCTTGGAGAATTGCCACCTTTCACTGACTTCTACAGAGAGTTGTGCAGATTATTTAATCCAGTTTTTATTGAGCTACCATATCTTCTCTCAGATGAAAAATTTTTCCTGGATCCGGGAGTGGTTTCTTCTCCTGCGGAGAGATTGGGTATTTATAGAGAAGTGGCAGAGGAGAGGGAGATTGAAGGGTTTTTTTATCTTTATTACTCCCTTTCACCCTGGCAGAATTATGAAATTATTCTCAGGGGGAGTTTATCTTCTGATGTTATTCCACTTGAAATAAAGAGTGGTACAGGTTTTGAAGAGCGAGAAAAATTGAGGATTGAGGCTTTTTACCGGAGAATAACAAATAAACAAGGAGGTATCTTATGAAGGCACCGGAGAAAAGAGGAGAGAGCATGCACCCTTATAAAATTGTTGAAATCCAGTTTGAAGAGACAATGAGAATCACGGGAATAACCTATTCTGAAAAAAAAGATCTTCTCTTCCCCTTCAGGGAGGTTACCGTTGAAGTTCCAGTGAGAATGGATAATGGTGATATAGAGGTATTTGTTGGTTACAGGGTTCAGCACAACGGAGCCAGGGGTCCAATGAAAGGGGGAATCAGGTTTCATCCAGAAGTTGATCTATTTGAGGTGAGGGGTCTTGCAGCACTTATGAGTTTAAAGACGGCTCTGATGGATATTCCCTTTGGAGGGGCAAAGGGTGGTGTTACTGTTGATCCATCAAAATTATCTCTTCCTGAACTTGAAAGATTAACGAGAAAATACACCCAGAGAATTGGTCTCATCCTTGGTCCTTTCAGGGATATTCCTGCTCCCGATGTTAACACCAATGCGCAGGTAATGGCCTGGATATTTGATGAGTACAGCAAGGCTCATGGATTCACACCTGCTGTTGTCACAGGTAAACCTGTTCCACTTGGAGGGGCACCGGGCAGGGAGGAGGCCACCGGAAAGGGAGTTGCCTTTATAACTTCTCTTGCAGCAAAGGATTTTGGAATTGAATTACAAAATGCAAGGATAGCCATTCAGGGTTTTGGTAATGTGGGGTCCAATGCGGCAAAATTTCTCCATCAAATGGGGGCAAAAATCGTGGCTATTAGTGATGTCAATGTTGCCCTTTTTAAGCCTGATGGAATTAACATACCGGAAGCTTACGAGTACTACAGAAAGAACAGGACGCTGAAGGGATACGAGGCAGAGGGTGTTGAGGTACTGGACAGAGAAGATCTTTTCAAAATCGAGACGGATATTTTGATTCCTGCTGCCCTGGGTGGTGCGATTTCAAAGGAGAAGAATGTGGATTACATAAAAACAAGAATGATAATAGAAGCGGCTAACAGTCCCATAACACCAACCGCAGAAAAGATACTTCTGGAAAGAAGGGTGACCATTGTTCCAGATATTCTGGCCAACGCAGGAGGAGTGATCGGTTCCTATTTTGAGTGGGTGCAGAATCTCCAGGAGTTTCGCTGGGAAAAGGAGGAGTTTTTCCAGCGGATGGAGAATATTCTCAGGAAGGCTTATACCTCAGTCCTTGATTTATCAAAGAGAGAAGGAATTGATTTGAGGAAATCTGCCTACGCCATTGCTATCTCAAGACTCGCTGAAGCTGAGAGGTTGAGGGGAAGTTATTGATGGGAATTACTGTAATATGCCCCCACATCCATACAGATTTTGATGCTTTTGGAAGTGCTGTGGGGGCCACATTACTTTACGAAAATAGCAGGGTGCTTCTTCCCCGGGAAGTGGAGGAGCCTCTGAGGAATTTTATAAGGGATTTTTTTGCTGATATTCTTGATAGTGATATAGAGGAGGAAGTTGAGCAGATCGTGATTGTTGATACTTCTTCCCTGAAGAGAATTGATTGCCCATTTGATTTCTCAGATAAAAAAATAGTCATCATTGATCATCACCCGGAAGGTAATCTACCCGGTAACCTGAATATTACCAGAGTTACAGCAGAGACGGGTTCAACTTCCACTATTGTCTCTCTTCTCCTGAGAGAAAAGGGAGTAGAAATACCTTCTGAAATTGCCACTGCGTTGCTTGCTGGTATATATGAAGATACGGGATATCTTTCATTCAGTGATGTTACTCCCGAAGACTTTGAAGCTGCTGCTTTCCTTATGAGAAAGGGAGCGGATCTGGAGGTAGTAACAAGGTATGTGAAATTCACTCTTCAGCCTCCCCAGATAGAACTTCTTCAGGAGATGATAAATGAGGGGGAGGTAATAAGAAGCGGTAATTTTCTCATTGGAATTGTTATTCTCAAACTTGAAAGGTATATTCCAGATATTTCCCTTGTGATGAATCATTATCTTTCAGCGATGGAATTAGATGCAGCTTTTGTGCTTCTCCAGTCAGGTGAAAAGATTCAAATCATTGGAAGGAGCAGAAACAGAGAGTACAGCGTCCTTGAGGTGCTCGGCAGACTTGGCGGCGGGGGACACAGGAGTGCGGCATCGGTTGTTCTTCAGAATCTCTCATTACCTGAAGCCTTGAAAGCTTTGAAGAACGCAATAGAAAGGAGGGAAGAGGAAGAGGTCAAAGCAGGAGACATTATGTTTTCCAATCTGGTAACCATTGGTGAGGGAAGGTCCATAGAAGATGCTGGTGAGATCTTTGGGAAGTATAATTTTAATGTTTTGCCCGTTATAAACAGCAGGGGCAGGCTTTCAGGTATTCTATCCCGTCAGATTGTTGATAAACTTCTCTATCACAATCTCGGAAAAGCAAAAGTAAGGGACTTCATGATAAGAGACATAGAAATTGTTTCTCCCGAAGATCCTGTTTCCAGGGTGAAAGAGATCATGATGAAGAAGGGGCAGAGATTTGTCCCTGTGGTTAAAGATGGGTTTCCTGCCGGGGGTATAACCCGAAAGGAGTTACTTAAACACCTTTTCTCAGAGCCTGACTCCTTTCGTGATCTTTCAAATGTGAAGAAAAAGAATTTAAAATCTCTTCTGGAAACCTCTCTTAAAAAAGAATTGATTGAAGTGATAAAAGAAGTGGGGGAAACTGCAGTTCAGTCTGGTATGAGGGCATATCTGGTGGGTGGATTTGTCAGGGATCTGATTTTGAGAAGGGAGAATTACGATGTAGACATCGTTGTTGAAGGTGACGCTATAGAACTTGCAGAACTTCTCGCCAGGGAAAGAGGCATCAGAGTAAAGAAGTGGGAGAGGTTTGGTACAGCACGCCTTCACTTTAATGGAGATTTTCACATTGATCTTTCAACAGCCCGAATTGAGTATTATACTCCTGAAAATATCTCCTACCCTGTTGTAACAAAGGGAACCCTTTATCAGGATCTCTACAGGAGAGACTTCACCATAAATGCAATGGCTATCTCATTAAATCCCGATGATTTTGGAGAATTAATTGATCCTTTTCAGGGACTCTATGATTTGAAA
>JALSQH010000050.1 GCA_026985515.1 bacterium | reverse complement strand
TGTACTACTGGCTGGAATTGAAATATAATTTCTTCATCCCGACGATGAAAGTGGTGGATAAACAAAGGATAGGAAAGAGGTACATAAGAAAACATGAAACCAAAACTCCGTATATGAGGCTAATAGAAGATGAAAGTATACCGGAAGAAGTAAAAGAAAGACTGAAAAAGATAAAAAAAGAATTGAGTTTCAAGGAAATAGAGGAAAGAATAGAAGAGATAAAAAAGAATCTACACAAGCATATCAAATGGGGCAAACTATAAAATGGAGGAACATATGGATAAAAAACAAGTAAAGTAAGATTTAATTTTGAGCAAAAGGGGGGTGCGTAATCACCAAATACAGATGTCACTTTAGATACTTACCACCTATTAATAAGATTTACATGAGGAGTTTACCTGTTTAAATGACAATGGCGCCCCAGAAAACTTGGATATAACCTGAGGAGCAAGAAACTAAAGAAAGGAAACAGAAAAGACAAATCTTGGTTACAGAAAGTCAACACATTATTTTAAGAGAAGATATAGATATGGGATAATTTTCATGGATCTATGTTAAAAAATTTACTAAAAAATAACAAATGTGTAAGTTCTCGGTGACCCTTTCAATCGAAAAATAATTTATGAAAGATTTGAAAGTAAATGAAAAGAAATTTAAAACATAAAAAAAGGCCGACCCTTTCGGGTCGGCCTTCGAAGACAATGGAGAGAAGAAAATCAGTACCTTCTATATCCACCACCACCTCTTCTGTTGTTTCTTCTGGGATGGGCCTCATCAATACGAAGAGTTCTTCCAGCAAATTCGGTCCCATTAAGAGCCTCTTTCGCCTTTTCCGCTTCTTCAACTGTGGACATTTCCACAAATCCAAAGCCTCTTCCCTCGATTACATTGGCACTCTCCACGACTCCATAGTTTGCGAAGAGTTCTTCCAGTTCCTGACTGGTAACCGAGTAGTTAAGGTTACCAACATACAGCTTCTTCCCTTGCATTCTAACCTCCTGAAAAATAAGTTCTCATCCTGTGGGAGATAAAAGCATGGAAAACTCTCATCTCTCAGAGGACACTTTGAGTGTAACACAAAATAAATAAAAAGCAAGGGCAAAATGAAAATTTTTTTCACACAACATTGGTTGCATTTCTGACCAGATTATAGGTGAACCATCCATCACCGGTTATGAAGTACTGGGGATTTGCTGTTTTTGCATCTCTCTGAATACCTATTCCATCTGAATAGGGCTCAAAGGCCACAATTCTGTCAAGTCTGATCCTGAAAATTTTTCTTGAACCGGCAAAATATATATGCTTTGTTGTAACAGCCATAATCCCTTCATCGATCTTCTGCAACTCAGTTTTTACTACGGGGTTCCCCTTAAATCCCCCCACTCTCCAGTAGAGACCTCTGGCAATTCTTATGCTGAATCCACTGTAACCACCTGCATAGGATTTACGCGTTACTTTTTCGTAATATTCCACATTGTCAAACACCCAGAGAAGTGTTTCAGATTTGAGAAAATTGAATGGCAGGCCAGCCTTTGAAGGGAGATTTTCAGGGAGTTTTCCCTCAAGAAGTGATCTTAAAACGGCTCCTTTCTCAAGATATGAATACGCATTACTGTTGAGAACCTCCGGAGTATCAATGTGTAAAAATTTCACCATTTCCTTCAATCTCTTCTCCTCTTCCTCGGTGAGAACACCATCATCAAAGGCAAGTTCCACTGAGTTCCTCCACCCCTCAATCAAAATTTTCTTGAGTTCCTCCTCCTTTATGTAGGAATTTTTCGCAATACTTTTCACATCATCGTAAAGTTTTTCACCTTCTCCCCCATTTTCAAAAAAATCTTTCACTTTTTCCTTAATCTCTTCAACACCTCTATCATGCTTTTCCTTACATTCCTTATGATACCTTCTGAGAAAACCTGCTGGCCTTCCACAGTAGATACATTTTCCCATTTTATCTGCTCCTCCTGCTCAATTTAAAGACAGATCAAATAACTCTCAGACCTGCATCTTCAAAAATCTCTCTCGCATACTCAACTCTTTCCTGCGGCATCCACACTTCATTAGTATATGTTGATTCTCTTCCAAGTTTAAACAACTTGGGGACCCATGTGGGATTATAGGGAAGCACTTCCACCTTCATCGCACTGTTCTTTACAAGGAAACTGGCAATTTGCCTCAGATTATCATCAGAATCAGTAATACCCGGTATCAGTGGAACTCTCGGCAAAATTTCAACACCACCTTCAAGGTATTTCCCGTTTAACACTGCAAAATTTTTCAAAATTGTATCATTGTAAACACCCGTATATTTCCTGTGCAACTCTCTGTCAAAAATTTTTATGTCCATATAGATGAGGTCAAGATATGGGTAGATGTGTTCAAAAAACTTTTTCAGATTAAACATTCCACTGGTTTCTATCAGAGTATGAATCCCCTCATCCTTCAACCTTGAAAGTAATCTACCAGCAAACTCGGGGAAAAGCGCAGGTTCACCCCCTGAAAGAGTTACACCTCCGTTAGACACCTCAAAGAATGGCTTATCTTTTACCACTTCTTCAACAATTTCTTCCACATCCATATATCTTCCCACTACTTCAAAAGCCTTTGAGGGACAAACTTTCACGCACTCTCCACAGAGAGTGCAGAGACCTCTATCAACATAGTACCTGTTTGAAGGACTTATGGCATTTTCAGGACACACTTTTATGCATTCCCTGGCACCAATACATCTTTCAGGATCAAAGGATAATTCGTAATCAGGATCTTTTGTCTCAGGATTCTGACACCATACACAGTTAAGTGGACACCCTTTGAAAAAAATTACACTTCTTATCCCGGGCCCATCATCAAGGGAGTTGCCTTTAATCTCAGTTATAAGTGGAAATTTTCTGTCTGGCATCAGCCTCTATACTCTGCCCTCTCTATCAATTCCAGTTGCATATCTCTGTTAAGGGTCACAAAATAGGCATTGTAACCTGATATTCTGACAAGCAGATTCCTGTAATTCTGGGGATTAACCATCGCATCACGAAGCATCTCAGAAGTAACGATGTTAAACTGCATCTGCATCCCTCCCAGACTGAAGTACGCCTTCGCATAGGAATAGATGGTGTTGATAATTTTTTCATAAGAATCTGAAGCTCCGGGGACCACTTTAACATTAAAAGCTATGTTGTTGTTGGCTGTTTCAGGATCAAGCTTCGCCACATCCCTGATATTATCAAGGAGACTCTTTGATGCATGTGGTTCAGGGGTCAAACCCGGGGTGAAGGGTTTCCCGGCAAGTCTTCCAGAAGGAAGTGCCCCGGTGAATGTACCAAATGCCACATGATTGGACATTGACCAGAAACCTGTGGTGTATCTCCCTCCACGGTAGTTAAAATGGTTCCAGTAGGTGTCTCTTACAAATCTTGCTATCCTGTTTGCCATCTCAACCGCTTCCTCACTTCCAGAGCCAAATAATGGCACCTCAGTCATTATCATTGCATGAAGGGACGGGTTATTCTGAAAATTGCTGTCTATGGCTTCCTTAAGTTCCTTAAATGAAACTTTCTTCTTTTCAAAGACGAGCTTCTTGATTGCCATCATTGAATCAGTTATATCTGCAAGGCCTATGCACGCTGCACCTGAAGAGTTGTATCTTGCACCACCTTTTGTGACATCCTTACCCTTTTTAATTGAATCCTGTATCAAAGCAGAGAGAAGAGGTGTGGGACGCAGATACTGATGGGCAAGTCCCAGGAGGTTGTTGTACTCAACAGATTGATCAATGAGAAATTTCATCTGCTTTTTAAAAGCCTCAAAAAAGTCGTCAAAAGTTTTGAAGTCCCCATCCTCAATGGAACCAGAATCAGGCCCCACTTTCCACCTCATCAGCGGATGGTAGCCATTATTAAGGGCCATCTCAAGAGCAGCAACCATATTCATCATCATTGAATTTGTGTGTCCGAAATGCCTTCCTGAGAGAGTTGGCTCAACACAACCTGTGGCTGACCAGTCTCTCATATCCTCTTCAGGATATCCAAAGGGTTTTAAAGCCTTGAAAATAATAAGGTCATTGTGGAGGGAGGGTGTTGCAGATGTTATGAAATTAACCTCTGCAAGTCTTATGAGATACTGGTCTGAGTTCACTTCAGGATTGTAACGGGCATTTACATTGGGATCCCTGATACCTAAAAGTTCAGTTACCTTCAAAAAAATGTAGGTCATGTCATTTACGGCATTTTTTCCATCAGGGGTTGTACCACCAAGAGTAATAACCTGATCAGAAGAGCTTCCACCAAAAAGGTAATTTCCCAGATCCTGAACAAGGGGCAGATGATCAGTGCATCTCATGTAAAAATCTCCCACTAACTCAATTGCTCTTTTCACATACGCCTTTCTCTCCTCCTCCGTTTCCAATTTTTCCATATCCGCCTCAAAATATGGCTGCAACCACTGATCAAGCCTCCCTATAGATAACCCTGCATTGGTGTTTTCCATGTGAAGTGCAACCCATGTAATCCATATAGAATTCAAAGCCTCATGGAGTGTTTCCGCTGGAAATTCTGGCACTTTTGCAGTTATCTTTGCGATTTCTTCAAGCTCTTCTTTCCTGACAGGGTCCTTCTCTATTTTTGCAAGCCTCTTTGCTTCCTCTGAGACATTTTTGCTGTAGGCAATCACGCCCTCAAGGGC
>JALSQH010000049.1 GCA_026985515.1 bacterium | reverse complement strand
TGAAAAAATATTTTGTCATTTTCCTTTTTTTTCTGCTCTTCGCTTTTCCTTATTGTGGGAAAGAATCTTCCAAAACCTTTCCGGAAACACTTCCCCAGATGGCGATTCCGAGACCTGAATTTCCCAGACCCGACCTTCAGAGGGATGAATGGGTCAATTTGAATGGACACTGGTACTTCAGGTTTGATCCTTATGATCTTGGCAGAAAAGATAGATGGTTCAGCGATGTATCAGTTTTTTCTCAGAAAATAGTTGTTCCCTTTCCATGGCAGAGTCCTCTTTCTGGACTTGGAACTATGCCAGAAGATATCGATGATTATCCCATTCCTTTTCTTCCAGTGAGGGAGAAGAATAAGATCGGGTGGTACATGAGGTATTTCTACACGCCCCCCTGGGTGGAGAAAGGAAAGAGAGTTTTTCTGAATTTTGGAGCAGTTGACTGGAAAGCAGATGTATGGGTAAATGGCAGGTATGCTGGATCACATGAGGGAGGATATACCCCTTTTTCACTTGATATTACAGATTTTTTACTTCCCACTGGTTTCAAAAATGTGATTGTCGTCAGAGTGTATGATCCCGGTAGCAGTGATGATGAATTGATTCCTGTGGGAAAGCAGGGCGATTTCTGGTACACACCAAGCAGTGGCATCTGGCAGAGCGTGTGGCTGGAGGCAAGGGGTAGGGTGTATTTCGAAAATTACAGGATTGTTTCCTCACTCAGGACGGAAAACATCACCATTATTGGAAAGGTGAGGAATCTTTCTGATGAGGGTAAATACAGGTTATGTATCAGGGTGTATGATGAATCAGGTGAATATGTAAAAAAATGTGATGGAGTGTTTATTCCTGGTGGTGAAAGCGAAGTGGTTACTTCTTTTACTCTGGAGAATCTTATTCCCTGGTCCCCGGATAATCCGCATCTTTACCATTTCGTATGGTCTCTGGAAGGTGGTGGAAAGATATATGATAAAATCAGGGGATATTTTGGAGTGAGGGAGATCAGGATAGACTGGGCTCCGGGTCACTCTCCTGCAGATACATCAAATCCTCGTGAGCAGTACAAATACATCTATCTAAATGGCAGACCAGTTTTCATAAGGGGAGTTCTTGATCAGGGGTATAATCCCTGGGGAATTTATACTTATCCCTCTGTAACAACCATGGAAAGCGAGTTAAAATACATTAAAGCTCTTGGTTTTAACGCAATAAGGATTCACATAAAGGGACCAGACCCTTACAAGTTGTATCTTGCCGATAAGCTTGGTTTATTTGTAATATATGACATACCCTCACTGAAAATGTTTGCCAATGGAGAAGATCCAGCTGGGCAGAAGAATTATCTTAAAACTCTCTCCGGGCTAATTGAAAGAGACAGAAATCATCCCTCAATTATCTGGTGGGTTCTTTTTAATGAGGACTGGGGTCTGCTCAGACCGGAAAGGGTAAGGTACAGTAAAGAACTTCAGGAGTGGGTTGAAAGTGTGGTGCAGTACGCAAGGACACTGGATCCAGATCGTCCGGTAGAGGATATTTCTGCGGGGGGGCTGGGAGCCTTTGATCATATGGATACGGATATACAGACATGGCATTTTTACATTAAAGATTATAATCAGCTGAAAAGACACCTTGAGTGGATTACAGGCAACACCTATCCAGGAAGTACTGCAATCTGGATTCCGGGGTACAGTCAGGCAGGTCAGCCTCTTATTAACAGTGAATTTAACGGTGTAGATGTTTACAGCGGCAATCTTGATGTGTCGTGGTACTTCCACTGGCAGGTAAACCTGATGAGAATGTTTCCCAAAATTCAGGGTTATGTCTTCACCCAGTTAACCGATGTGGAATATGAGCACAACGGCTTGATGAAGTATAATCTTTTGAGAAAGGTCTCAGGTTATGAAGAATTTGGAGTCAATGAGGAGGTTCTCAATTCTCCCCGATTTCTTGTGATTGATTATCCACCGGTTACCACATTTACAGCAGGGAGTGTGGTGAAAATACCAGTTTATTTTTCAAATATGGAGGATGATTCCTCTGAACTTTATCTTTTTGTGAGGATTTCTGGATGGGATATTTTTGGAAATAAAATTGTTTCAAGCTTTTCAGTTCCATACGAATTTCAAACCAAACCCTACTCCCTGACTTTTATAGGGGAGATACCCGTCCCTCTACCCAGAATTCCCACAGCGGGAGCAGTTGTTTTTCAGGCAGAAGATGAAAGGGGTAATCTTGTTGCAGCCAATTACATAAATTTCATTTCCTCTGGTGATGGATCCGGAGATCTAATAATTTTTGATCCATCCAGTTACAGCAATCTTTCCTGGGATGGAGGTTATTATGCCGGGCAGGGAATCTTTTATGGAAAGGGTAAGGGATTTGTGGAATATACAATTCCTGTAACCGCTTCATTGTCCGGCTTCCAGCGTGCAGAACTTTTACTGGAAATTTCCTCAGGTGGAAAGGATATTGCAAGCAGGCAAACATCTGATGATATGATAAGAAGCAGGGTCAAAATCAGTATAAATGGCCACGATGTAAAATCAATGGAAGTGGGGGAATATGCAGATTCCAGAGGCTTTCTCTCATATCTGAACTGTCCGAGACTGGCAGGTTCTTATGGCTTACCTGTGAAAATAGAACTTGATGAAAACATTTTGCGAGATATTGAAAAGAAAAAGAGTATAACAGTTAGATTATCCTCTGATGGTGGAGGTCTGAAGATTTTCGGGAAAAATTGTGGAGAATATCCCTGGGGAATTACTGTTGTTTTTAAAAGATGAAATTGGATTGATATTAAAAGTAAAAAAAGTATAATAGTTCGGTGATGAAAAAGGCAAAGTTTTTATTTTTCGCTCTCGTAATTTTTTTACTTTGTTCAAATCTATTTTCTCTGGATTCTCTTTCTCTTCTCGAAAAGGTTTCTTCAAATTTTCAGAGGATAAAGAGCATAAGAGCTCAGGTTGATCAGATTGTCGTTTTGAGAAATAGAGAATTCAGGTATTCTGGATTTTACATAGCAAAAACTCCCGGTATTGTGAAGGTAGTTTATACATATCCAACAAAGTATATTCTATGGATTGACAGGAAGGGAACACTTTACTGGTATCTTCCTGACAGCAAACTCCTTTACTATGCAGAGCATACTACTGGCAGGGGAAATTCCTCAAATGGGTTAATACCTTTAATACCTGGTAAGAACAATCTCAGAGAAAAAAAGAAATTCTACACTGTTGGACCTCTCAGGGTAAAGGGGTTCTGGTCGTTTAAGAAGTACATTATTGATTTGATTCCTAAAAAGGAATATCCGAATTTGCCTTTGATAAGAATGTATATCTACCCGGGCTATCCTGTTGCCAGAAGAGTTGAATTGATAAGGGGTAATAAAATTGTAATGGTCCAGGAGATGGATGCGATTAAAAAGGTGGGAGGTATCTTTTTCCCCTACATAATCAGGTTTGAATCGGAACCAAACCATTTGAAAACCGAGACTCATTATATATCTGTTGAATTGAATGTGCCTTTTTCTGAGAAAGATTTTCATGTTGATTTACCCCCTGATGTAACAAAGGTAAGGTTGACAGATTTGCTTGGAAAATAGTGGTAAAAACTTGACATGTGGTAATTATTTTATATACTTTAACATCAAATACGGCAGAAAAAAGAGGAGGTGTAGGGAAGATGAAGAAATCTGATCTCATTAAGATGCTTGCTGAGGAGAAGGGGTTGAATAACAGACTGGCAACGAAGGTGGTTGATACCTTTTTTGGTGCAATTAAAGAAGCAATAAAGAATGGTGATAGAGTTGAAATAAGAGGATTTGGCAGTTTTGAGTTGAGGGAGTATGGGAGTTACACGGGAATCAATCCAAGAACGAGGGAGAGAATCCCTGTTCCTCCCAAAAAGCTGCCTTTTTTCAAACCCGGGAAAGAGTTAAGGGAGAGGGTAAATAACAAACAGGAAAAGTAGAGGTAATAAATTGTTCAGACAGAGGACAGTCAAACGGGAATCGAGTATTCTGGGTAAAGGCCTTCATACCGGTAAGAAGGTTACAATGAGGGTGAAACCTGCCGCCCCCAATACCGGCATAGTTTTTGTTAGAGTGGATCTCCCCGGCAAGCCACGCATAAAAGTTTCCCTTGAAAATATAGCTGACGGGACACTTGCAACAACTCTGAGAAGTGGTAATGCAGAAGTGAGAACGGTGGAGCATTTTCTCTCGGCTCTCTTTGCCCTTGGAATTGACAATCTTCTCATTGAGGTTAACGCACCTGAATTGCCCATAATGGACGGAAGTACGAGGCCCTTTATTTATTTTCTCAAAAGGGATGCAGGTATCAAAGATCAGAAGGCAATTAAGAAGTTTTACAGGATAACGAGGAAAATCCAGGTAAGGAATGGAGACAAAGTAATAACGGTGGAACCACTTGATGATCCATCACTGATAATTGATTTTACCATTTCTTTCCCCCACAGGTTGTTGAGAAAACAGAAAATGGTTTTTGAATTCACCTCGGAGAAGTATGTTAAGGAGATCAGCAAGGCAAGGACTTTCGGTTTTGAACATGAGATAAAAAAACTGCGTGACAGTGGCTTTGCAAAGGGCGGATCTCTTGAAAATGCAGTGGTGATTGGTGAATTTGGTATTCTCAATGATGATGGTCTCAGGTATGAGGATGAATT
>JALSQH010000048.1 GCA_026985515.1 bacterium | reverse complement strand
GATGTATGATATACCCTATTTTCGGGAAGTGAGTACCATTTTTCAATGGATTGGTTAATCACCCCCTGGAAATGCTCAACAACATGGTCTGTCAAATCCGTTTTGACTGGAGAGCCAATATGTGTTAAAATCTAACCTCAAATTATCTGCCGAGGAGGAAAGCATGGGTGAACTTCCTTTACCTGTGAAGAATCAATTTGGATATTTTGAAATCAGAATGGAAAGTATAGGAGGTCAGGGGGCAAACCTGGCGGGAAAGATTCTCTCTGAGGCTGCAATTCTTATTGCAGGGTACAATGGGGCGAGTTTTGCCAGTTATGGTTCGGAGAAAAAAGGTACACCTGTCCGAACCTATGTGAGGATCTGTGATCCTGATCAGGAAGTCAGGACCAACAGTCCGGTTGAGGAGCCGCACATTCTGGTAATTTTCCATGAGAGCCTTATTAAAGCAATGCCGGTTACCGCAGGAGTGAAACCTGAGGCTGCGGTGATTGTAAATACAAGGAAATCCCCTGACGAAATCAGAGATGTTCTTCAGCTACATGGAGGGACGATCTACACTCTGGATGCAATAAAAATTGCAAGGGAAGAGAAAACGAGAATTAACACGGTGCTCCTCGGGGCAGTTGCGAGGGCGATGGAGTTCTTTTTCCCCAGGGAGTATATTGAAGAAAGCATAAAGAGAGTCTTTCAGAAGAAGTATCCTCATCTTACAGAAAGCAACCTCAGGGGATTCAGAAGAGGTTACGATGAGATCCAGATAAAGAAGTTCGAACCTGATGGCAAGTACCCATTTGTGCCTTACAAAATAGTGGAGCCAAAGCTTGGTTATCTGAATGCCCCCATAGGTGGCACTATTGTTGATCCTGGAAATACCATTTTGAAAGATTTCAGTGCAAGCAGGGTTGGTTACATCCCGGTCCTTGATCACGAGAAGTGCACGCATTGTGGCGAATGTGAAATTGTTTGTCCCGATGGTTGTCTGGTCTGGGAGGAAGGGCCACATCCCAAAACGGGTAGGCCAGTTATGTTGCTGAAGGGAATAGATTATCAATTCTGTAAGGGATGTGGTAAGTGTGTGGAAATGTGCAAATTTGGAGCGTTGAAAATGGATATTGAAGAAAACTATGATATTGAAAAGATCACAGTACCTCACCCACTTAGAAGAAACCTGGTTTAATTTAAGGAGGCAATAATGGCTGAGGCAAGTAAAAAGAAAGTTTTAAAGGAAAATCAGCAATATATCCTTGTCGATGGTAATGAATCCGCTGCCTGGGCGGCAAAACATATCAACTTCCATGTAATGGGTTATTATCCCATTACCCCTTCCACACAGATAGCTGAAACTCTTGATGAAATGAAGGCTTATGGTGAGCATGACATTGTCATGATACCCGGTGATGGTGAGCATGGTGCCGCGGGAATCTGCTACGGAGCTTCTCTTGGAGGTGGAAGAGTCTTCAATGCCACATCTGCCAACGGGTTGATGTATGCACTTGAGGAATTACCGGTTCAATCTGGAACAAGGTTTCCCATGGTCCTCGCTCTGGTGAGCAGATCTGTATCTGGACCCCTTGATATCAGAAATGATCACAGTGATCTTTACTATGCAATGAACACAGGATGGGTTATTCTTCTGGCCAAGGATCCTCAGATGGTTTATGACATGCTTATCATGGCTGTTAAAATAGGAGAGCACGAGGATGTGAGGTTGCCAGTAATCGTAAATTATGATGGATTCTTTACAAGTCATCAGAAGAGAAAAATCAGTGTTTTTAAGGATAGACAGTATGTTCAGGATTTTCTCGGAACAGTTAAAACCGTTTATCACGCTCTTGATCCGAGGAATCCCCTTACCATTGGACCATACATGAATGATCCTGACCTCATAAACAATAAAAAACAGCTATCCATTGCCATGGAAAATGCTTTAAAGGTGATACCTCAGATTTTTGAAGAGTATGGTGAACTCTCTGGCAGAAAATATGGACTTGTCAATGCGTACAGAACGGAAGATGCCGATGTAATCATTTTTATAATAAATTCTGCCTTTGACACCACAACAATGGCTGTTGACCTGCTGAGGTCAAAAGGAATGAAGGTTGGTGCTGTAATGCCAAATGTACTTAGGCCGTTTCCTCAGGAAGAAGTGTACAATGCAATTAAGAATGCAAAAGTTATCATTGTGGCTGAGAAAAATGATATTTATGGAGCCTGGGGTTCCACACTTTACCATGAAGTTAAATCTCTTCTTTATGACCGTGATGTTCATCCTGAGGTTATCTCCCGGATTTACGGCATAGGAGGAAAGGAGTTTTACCTTGAAGATGCCGTTGAGTTGTTTGAGGAGGGATTTAAGATAATTGAAACTGGTAAAGTTGAGAAGAGATATGAGTACCACGGAGCTACCCCCGGTGATCCCAATTATGTTCCAAAGAGGATTGTTCCACCGATCTCTTCTGAGGAAAACAGAAAGGGAATCTACAAAATTGAGGAGAAAGATGGCAAAATAGTCGTAAAAGGTGCCAGTGCCACCAACGCAATTAAGCTTCCCAGGAAAGTGGTGCCAGGGCATGGTGCGTGTCCGGGTTGCGGAATTTTCTCAGCTGTGGAAACATTTTTAAGAGGTATGGAGGGAGATATAGTTGTTCTCTACCACACAGGATGTGGAATGGTTGTCACAACCGGGTATCCCTACAGTTCTCACAGGATCACCTATATTCACAATCTTTTCCAGAATGGAGCAGCCACACTGAGCGGTCTTGTAGAGATGTTCCATGAACAGAAGAGAAGAGGGGAACTCCCCGATGATGAGGACATCACCTTTGTGATGGTCACAGGTGATGGAGGTATGGATATTGGAATTGGACCTGCCCTTGGTACTGCGGCAAGGAATCACAACCTGATAATTTTGGAGTATGATAATGAATCTTACGCCAATACTGGATATCAGCTCTCATACAGTACTCCTCTTGGTCACAGGACATCAACTTCAAATGTTGGTCCATATGAGCAGGGTAAGCAGTTCCACCATAAGGATACACCTCAGATCTTTGCGGCCACAGGAATACCCTATGTTTTCACCGCTGCTGAGCCATTTTACAAGGATCTGATTATAAAAGGAGCAAAGGCTCAGAAGATTGCAAAGGAAAAGGGGATGGTTTATGGGAAGGTGTTAATTGCATGTCCCCCTGGCTGGAGTATTCCAGATCATATGGGGAATCAGGTTGTTGAGGCAGCTGTGAATAGTTGCTTCTTCCCGCTGTATGAGGTGGAGGATGGAATTACCACTTTAAATTATGATCCTGAGGCAAAGGGTAAGAAAATACCAGTTTCTGAATGGTTGAAGCTCATGGGTAAGACCAGACATCTGCTGAAACCTGAGAATAAACATATACTCGACGAGATCCAGAGGGAAGTTGATAGAAGATGGAGAAGATTGAAGGCAAGAGCGGAACATCCATTACTGTAACTCTTGTTTTTGAAAGAGTTTCTGGTATAATTTATTCTGGTAACGATACCAGAGGGGCCTGAGCATGGAAAATACGCAATTTATAATGTATGAAGAGGAGTACAAGAAGATAAATGAGGTTATTACAAGACTTGCCAGGGATGCAAATGCAAAGTTTGTATTTCTTGTTGATAAGAATGGTCAATTGATTGCGCATTGTGGTGAAACAGAGAACATAGATACAACTTCCCTTGCTTCTCTTACCGCGGGAAATATTGCTGCAACCAGCGGTCTTGCAAAACTTCTTGGAGAAAAGGAATTTTCTGTTTTGTTTCATGAAGGGGAGAGGGATAATATTCACATCACCCTCGTCGGGGAACGGATAATCCTTGTTGTTGTTTTTGATCACAGATCCTCTCTTGGCCTTGTGAGGTTGAGGGTGAGAAAAGCTTCAGAGGAGTTGAAAAAGATTTTTGATGAATTAACACAGAAAATTCAGAAAGAACTGCAGTCTGAGGAGGCTGAGTCTCCCTTTTCTGAGATAACAGACGAAGATATTGAGAACCTCTTTTCGGAGTAGCTGAAGAAGATGTCGTTTATCAATTATGCCGCCAGGGAAATAAACTGCAAAATTGTTTATTACGGGCCCGGTCTTGGTGGGAAGACCACCAATCTTCAGTATATTTATGATAAAACAAGCCCCAAGGCAAAGGGAAAGATGATCTCCCTTGCAACAGAAACGGAACGAACGCTCTTTTTTGATTTTCTTCCATTGAATCTGGGTGAAATAAAGGGCTTTAAGGTCAGGTTTCATCTCTACACGGTTCCCGGTCAGGTTTTCTACGATGCCAGCAGAAAACTTATCTTGAAAGGTGTTGATGGAATAGTTTTTGTTGCCGACTCCCAGATTGAGAGAATGGATGCAAATATTGAGAGTTTTGAGAACATGATTGTAAATCTCGAAGAGCAGGGCTACAGTATCAAGAGCGTTCCATATGTGATTCAGTACAACAAAAGGGATCTTCCCAATGCTGCTCCCGTGGAAGAGATGAGAGCCGAGCTTAACAAGGATCATGTTCCCGATTTTGAGGCAATAGCCATTAAAGGTGTCGGGGTTTTTGAAACTTTGAAGGCCATTACAAAACTTGTTCTTATTGATCTGAAGAGGAAAACAGGGGCCTGATTCTTCCCACTTTCACCATAAATAAGGAGGAATTGAAATGCAGAAAGTG
>JALSQH010000047.1 GCA_026985515.1 bacterium | reverse complement strand
AAACTCCATTCAGTTTCTCCCTCAATTCTTCTCTCAAAATGGGGTCGTCAAGAAATCCTCTTATCAGCAGATGTCTTTTCTTAATTTCCTTAACATCCATCAGTGGAAAGTTGAGCCACCTGGCAAGAAGTCTTCTTCCCATTGGCGTTACAGTTTTGTTCATTACGGAAAAGAGGGTATACTCCTCACCCCCATCTCTCAAGTTTCTGAAAAGTTCAAGATTTTTCTTCGTGGACTCATCAATGTAGAGGTACCTGTTTCTCTGATAATGTCTTGGAGGTTTGAGATGCCTGACAACACCCTTCTGAGTTTCCTTAACATATCTGAGTATTCCCGCCACAGCAGGAATTAGATCAGGGTCATCAATCCCGAAAGATTCCAGAGTTATTACACCGTAGAAATCCTTTATCTCTTCCACATTTTCGGAAGAGAAGTAATAATCTTTAAGAGGGGAATAGAATGGTGAGACCTCAAGATCTCTCACAAGAGCTTTTAATTGGTCTTCAAATGAAACAGGATAAATAATTTCCGCAGGTGAAATCCTCCCTATCTCCTCCTGGAGTTTTTCAGAAGTATCCAGAAAGGTGACCTCAAAATCACCGGTGGAGAATTCAAGGAGAGCGAAAGAAAAACCTCTTTTAAGAGGCGCAACTGCCACAAGGTAATTCTCCTCCCTCCCGAGGATCTCCTCATCTTCAAGATTAACTCCCGGGGTAAGGACCCGTACAACCTCCCTCTTCACAATCCCCTTTGCAGTTCTTGGGTCCTCAACCTGTTCACATATTGCAATTTTGTATCCCTTTTTGAGTAATTTTCCAGCATAGAGATCCACCGAGTGATAGGGTACTCCACAGAGGGGGATATTTTCCTGTTTGCTTCTGGAAGTCAATGTTAATCCCAGTTCCCTGGAAACAAGTCTGGCATCATCGAAAAACATCTCATAGAAATCTCCCATGCGAAAAAAAAGTATGGCATCAGGGTACTGTTTCTTGATGCGCCAGTACTGTTCAAGCATGGGGGTTGTCTTAACTGTACCCATTTTCATTCACCAGGAACGGGAAGAGAAAGCAGTTTATCTGGATCTATCCTGTTTCCAAGCCAGTAAACTCCAAAGTGAAGATGGGGTCCCGTCACTCTGCCGGTGGCACCCACCTCACCTATTTTTTGTCCCTTCCTCACATGCTCTCCTTTATGAACGAGAATCTTTGACAGATGAAAATACATGCTTATTAAACCACCACCATGATCAATGTAGATACTGTTTCCAGCAAAGAAATGGTTACCAGTTAATACAACCACTCCATCATTTGGAGCATAAACGGGGGTACCTTCAGGGGCGGGGTAATCTGCGCCTGAGTGAGGTTTTCTGGGTATCCCATTTATTATTCTTCTGGCACCAAAGCGGTGACCATGGATCCCTTCAAATTTCCTTCCAAGAGGATGAATAAATTTGCCATGCCACTTCACCGGGGTATTTAGAGACCACAACGCCCTGATTTCTCTATTTTCTCTCTCAATCCTCTCCAGGTCAGATTTACTCAATTCATCGTATCTCTTGCTGAGAGTCAATTTCTGGAGAGCAAAAATCCTTTTCCCAACAGGTAATTTCACAATTTTTTTCTTTAATTTACCCTTTTCTTTTACAATCAAAGCAAGGTTATAAATACCCGGTTTTCTCATAAGATCTATCCCAAAAATGGCAATCCATCTGTCTTTATACTTTCTGAATCTAAGTTTCTTACCAAATATCTCTCCCTCTGGACAGGTTTTAACTCCCGAAACAGAGAGCAAAACAGGATCACCTTCAACTGGTGAAGAGGGATAAATAGAAAGATTAAAAGCATTAAGCGGTAAAGAGATCAATGTTAACAGACTAATTAGAGCGAATTTCCTTAACTTCACAATCCACCTCTCCATCCTTCAATTTGAGAGAAACAGATTCTCCTTTCGTCACATCTCTTATACTTGAAATAACAAAACCATCCCTCTTTCTCATCGCAATTGAGTAACCCCTCTCAAGCACTTTCAGGGGACTCAAATTGTTTAGAGAAGAGGCAAGGTGGGCAAGTTCCCTCCTTCTATCATCAAGATACCTGTTCATTGCATTTTCAAGTCTTATTTCAAGCTGATCAATGTACTGCATTTTCATGTTTATTCTGTTTGTGTAACTCATCAATCTGGTAAAGAGGAGTTGAAACCTTTTTACATTATCCGTCAGAACCTCATTAATCTTTCTTTCCATTCTCTCAATAAGGTCAATAAATCTCAGCAGAAAATCCATCTGCATCTTTGCTATAATTTCTCCTGCTGCAGTGGGAGTTGGTGCTCTCAGGTCAGCGACAAAATCGGAAATGGTAAAGTCTATTTCGTGACCCACAGCAGAAATTACCGGGATCCGGGACCTCACAATCTCCCTTGCAAGATTCTCATCGTTAAAAGGCATTAGATCCTCCACAGAACCACCACCCCTTCCAATTATTATAACATCGACAGGGAGCCTCGTATTGAAAAACCTCACTCCCTCAATCAGTTCAAGATGGGCAAGATCACCCTGAACTTTTGAAGGATATATGAAAATTTCTCCACCCAGACCCTTTTCATGAAGAATCCTCAACATGTCCCTGATTGCTGCACCGGAAGGAGATGTAACTATTCCGATTCTCCAGGGGAAAAGGGGCAAATCTTTTTTCAATTCACTCCTGAAAAGGCCTTCAGCCTCCAGTTTTTTCTTCAATTTTTCAATTTCCAGGTAGAGATCCCCCATCCCGGCAATCTCCACTTTACCTGCAATAATCTGGTACTCACCCCTCCTGTCATAAACAGTCAATCTGCCCGTACAGACAACCTTGAGACCCTCCTTGAGCTCTGTTCCCGGTGGAATCTTCCCTCTGTAACCAAACATCACAACTTTTATGAGTGATTCTTCATCCTTCAATGAAAAATAGAGATGACCTCCCCTTATTCGCAGATTTGAAATTTCGCCAAGCACGGAAACATAAAAGAAGTTCCTCTCCAGAAGAAACCTTATCTCCCTTGTCAGCTCTGTAACTGTGTATATTTTCCTCTCACCATCACCAAAAAGCTCAAACATGGATATATTATACCCGAGAAAGAGAAATCAGTTAAATCTACTTTTTCCCTTTCTTTTTAAGAGATTTGAGATAGGCAATGATATTATCAACATCGCTCTCTGTGAGTACCTTTTTAAAAGAGGGCATAACAGGTTTATATCCCTTTACAACCACTTTTCGAGGTTCAAAGATGGACTCCCTTATATACTCATCCCCCTTTTTCCATACCTCTGTCAGATCAGGACCTATGGTTCCTCCAAGGCCATTTATTCTGTGGCATGCCCCGCATCCGTTTGAATCATATATCTCCTGACCAAGTTCAGGGTCTCCAAGAGAGGACGATTCAGTAACTGGATGAGCAAACCCGAGGAGAAAAATTGTAAGTAGTGTCAAAAAGATAATAAAAATAAGGTCCTTCAATTTCACCTCCATTTTTGACTTAAATGAGAAGTTTTATATAATATGAATCTGGATGCAGGAGTGGCGGAACTGGTAGACGCGCAGGATTCAGGATCCTGTGGGGGCAACTCCGTGAGGGTTCGAGTCCCTCCTCCTGCACCACTATTTTTGTTTTTCCTCATCTTTTTCCTTCCTGTAGGTTAAAGTTACTTCTGCACTCACCTTTATCGTTAACCCGTTTATCAACTTTTTCATAAGTTTAGTAATATCAACTTCTCTTAGAACTGCTCCAAACTGATTGGCAAGGGCGGAAATTATCTCTTCCTTATTTTTGTCTATCTGTTGAGTAATGGAGTTAACCAATCTTGTAACCGCCTCCTGAGTCACGGAGACTGCACCAATTCCTCCGAAAGCAAGTTTTTTCAAAAGATCAGTCAGGTTTTCTCCACTCTCTTTTTCTGGTTGTTTCTTCTTAGCCACAGAAACTCCTTGTTCAATCTTTCCTTAACATTAAATTTAAGGGAAAAGGGCGAAAATGTCAAAGAAAAACTTTACTTACCCATCTAACAGAGCTACAAACTTACACCAAATAATATCTACCCCTCGCACCCTTGAGCTATCCTGTCAAAAAAGAAAAAGCCACTGAGCAGGAATTTTCTATCTCAAAAAAACCCTGCCCCTCAATATCATCCAGCAGATCCCGATAATTTATCAATACGCAGTTAATCACCCCATTTATCTCAATATTCTCATCAGTTACTCACCCAAACATTGTTTTTCAGAAACATTATAGTTCAATATTGAAGCAGTACTATAGTTTCCATAATCCGTAGCTTCAATCTTAACCACTTCATTTTTAATCTTAAGATATTGAAAACTCCTATCTGGACCTCCAATAGCTCCAATGGGAAGTTCCGGAAGATCTTCAGAGGATTCAAAATAATCTGATGAAATATCACAATCTGTTTCCCTGTAAGCCCAATAGTAGCCATTTTTATATTTTAGCCACAATACCGATGATGATACAGGAAAAGTCTGCCCAAATGGCAGGTAACTTAGTTCGTTAAACAAATAAAACTCATCAGTCAAAGAGAATACCATAGGCCAGAAACTATTGGTTATAATCATCGTAGAACAACACCTCTTATGCACTATTTTTAATCTTCGCCAGTCATTATTCTTCTTGACAAAGATTGAAATTTTCTCCCCTCCGTTCACACCATAACCCC
>JALSQH010000046.1 GCA_026985515.1 bacterium | reverse complement strand
TGTAAAGTTTATAGTTAATTGCAACAATGGTCCTCTTCTGGTTGTGATTATATCCTTTTGTTGGTAAGATAATATTCATATGACTCTCCTTGTTATGTTTTGATGTGGCCGTGCCTTTCTTGGTGCGACCACGAATTTTATTATGGGAATTTTTCTGAGTAAACACCACCTTTTTCGGTAAGATTATTTTTGAGCTAAAGCGAAAACTTGATAAATGTCCTCAAAAAGAGTATCATAGATAGTGGTAAGATACTTCAAATGCCTTGCCTAATGTCTCCTCTGTGAAGAGGGGACGTGTGGTGGTGGGGGCCGGAGTTACATCTGGCCTCCAATTTTTGTTAATTTGAGTCTCCCTGAAATTTAACATTCCTTTCATCGTCCTTCCTCCTTTCTCGCAAGTTTTATTCATTAAAAAATCCTACCGCAACTTTTTTGCGAATAAAAGTTTACACTACCGGGCAAGCATCTGAAGCG
Organism: bacterium; assembly: GCA_026985515.1. Taxonomy (GTDB): domain Bacteria; phylum JALSQH01; class JALSQH01; order JALSQH01; family JALSQH01; genus JALSQH01. Next base: position 4,270 of record JALSQH010000046.1, on the reverse strand, counting down.
GGTCTGAATAACCCTGAGAAACATCCCTTAAACTCTCCCCCTTCTCCTCACTCCAATCCACACAGGAAGGAGAAGAAGCATCACCATAAAATCTCCCCAGTTGTTACCACTCCCATCTACACGACATCCACAGCCAGAGGATTTCTCACCACCTGAAGATAATCCTTTACCTGATGTTCCCTTACTTCCACCTGAACTCCCTTCACCTTCATTTCCACCTGTTTCTCCACCTTCATTACCTTCACCACTTTCTCCGCTGCTGTATACTTCTATCTTTATTTTCTCACTTTGAGTTGTAGCCTTCCCATCTGATACCCTGACCTGTGCATAGTATGTGCCTGGATTTGAATAGGTGCACTGATACGTATTGTTGTCACTGTCAGTTTCCTCATAGTTGTTATCTCCGTTACAATCATAATAATACTTAAGAGGATCTCCATCTGGATCAGAAGCATCCACTGAAATAACAACATTTAAGGGAGCATTTCCGCTGGATGGCTCAGCAGCCACGGAATTTAATACAGGAGGATGATTAACAAAATAATCTGATGATAGAAAAGCGATAAATCCATCTGAACAACCCCCAAATGTAACATCATATCCATACATATTGAGATCAGGAGAGGTTGTAAAACCCGCAATATATATACCTTCCCCAGATGAGTAGGAAGAAATAATTACATCCAACCCGCTACCACCAAAATAAGTGGATGCAATAAGATGGGAAAGATCAGGATCCATTTTACTTACAAATCCGTCCAACCAGCCACCACCAAACTTCCTCTGATAACTTCCTGAAATGGGGAAATCTTCTGATCCTGTGTATCCTGCCACATACACCCCGTCATTTTTTACAATGACCGAGTTTACATAATCATCCTGATTTCCCCCAAAGTATGTTGATGCAAGAAGATTGACAAGGTCACCACTCATCCTGATAACAAATATATCTCCGTCTTCCTTTATACTATCCTGATAAGGGGATCCCCTAAGAGGGAAATCATCTGACCATGTCCATCCCCCTGCATACACATCACCACCGGAAGTGACATAGATGGAGTCCACTTCATCTAAATCGTCTCCCCCAATAAAAGTAGATGCGATAAGATCCTGTAAGCCAGTATCAAGCTTGCTGATGAAACCATCTTCACAACACTTTTTGTTCCCCTGAAAAGCTCCCTTTACAGGGAAATCATCTGAGAATGTTCCTCCCCCCACATAAATCACACTTCCAGTGACGTAAATGGAATATATTTCATCATCTTCGCTTCCACCGAGATAGGTTGATGCAATAAGATTACCCAGAGAAGAATCAAGTCTGCTTATAAACCCATCAGTTCCTCCATTGATTTTTGACTGAAAAGCATTGGTGGTGGGATAATCGTCAGAATATGTAAAACCTGCTATAAAAACTTTACCGTCATCCGTAACCCACAGAGAATTTACATCATCCTCGTCACTTCCACCAATATATGTTGATGCTTCAAGCCTGCTCAAATCATCGCTCATCAACACAATAAAACCATCCTCGTCACCACCTCTATGATTCTGAAACCCGTTTACCACGGGAAAATCATCGGAGTCTGTACCCCCTGCAATGTAAACTTTTCCATTTGATTCAAAAACGTTGTTCACACCATCTTCTTCACTCCCACCAATATATGTAGCAGCTTTGAGGTTGCTTAAATCATTTGATAACCTCACAACAAATCCGTCCATTGTACCTGAAAGTTCTTTTCTATAAGCCTGGGATGTTGTAGGGAAATCGTACGAGAAAGTATCTCCGCCTGCATACACATCTCCATTTTTACTCACGTAAATTGAAGTAATAAATTCAAAACCTCCTCCTCCAATATAAGTTGAGGCAAGAAGTTTCCATAATTTGTAATCAAATCTACCGATAAAACCATCTGACATCCCCTTCAATCTATCCTGAAAAGCCTCCTGAGTTACGGGGAAATCATAGGAGTCTGTCCATCCTGCTACATAAATCTCTCTATTTGAAGTAATAAAAATGGCCTCAACTTCATCGTCATTTTTCCCGCCAAAATATGTTGACGACAGTAAATCACTCAGATCCCAATTTAACCTTGATATAAACCCTTCATAAATGTAATCCTCACTGGTTTTATTTATCTTCTGAAATGCTTCAGAAGTTACAGGAAAATCATATGACTCTGTTCTCCCAGCAACATATATATTCCCATCCTCAGAAACCTTAACGGTACTTATCTCATCGTCATCGGTACCACCAAGATAGGTAGATGCTTCAAGAGTGTGTAAATTACCGCTGAACCTTGATACAAAACCATCAGCAGAACCCTTCCTGGTATTCTGAAATCCTCCTACAACAGGGAAATCATCTGACCAGGTCCACCCAGCAATAAAGACCTTCCCTACAGGGGTTACATAGAGAGCTTTGATTTCATCATCTTCTTCTCCACCTATGTACGTTGAAGCAATCAGATTACTCAAAGTGGCATCAAATTTACTCACAAACCCCTCAGTGCTCCAGCTCTTATCCTTCTGATAGGCTTCATCTGTAACTGGAAAATCATAGGAGTCAGTCCACCCTGCTACATATACATACCCTGTCCCACCAGCAAACACAGATGTTACCCAGTCAAAATCACTTCCACCAAGATAAGTTGAAGACAAAATTTCAGAAAAGTTTTCATTCAGTTTACTGACGAAACCCTCCATATGCCCCTTTACACTCTTTTGAAAACCATTCACACCGGGGAAATCCACGGAAGCCGTGTATCCGCCAACAAATACTGTTCCATCTGAAGTTATAAATAAAGAAGTAATTCCATCATCATCTGAACCACCAAGGTATGTTGACGCTTCAAGAGTGCTCAGATCCTCACTGAACCTGGCAATAAATCCATCTGTGGCCGTTGTACTACCAATTGAATACTGATAACCTCCAGCTATAGGGAAATCAGCTGAATAGGTGTACCCTGCCACGTAGAGAGCTCCATTGGAAAACTGAATCCCTGTCACATGCTCATTCCCCTTACCTCCAAGGTAGGTGGCAGAAAGCAATTTGTTTAAATCGTGACTGAACTTTGCTATAAAGATATCACCATTTTTGTTACAGGTTGTGTCGTAACTTCCTGATGTTACTGGGAAATCTCCACATGTGAAGCCGGCGATAAAAACTGCGCCATCTGAATTAACATAAACAGCCTTTACTTCATCATTACCAAACCCTCCGCAGTTATTATCCCTGCTGCCACCACCAATGTAAGTACCATACATTACAGGATCAATATAAAGTGGCCTGCTTCTGTCATAACTTTTTATTTCAAAACCATAATGGGTTTCATCTATTATTCTATATTGCCCCCTGTATGTGAGCCTTTTATTACCAGCATTTTGAAAAAATATAGGTCTGCTAAAGCGATAGGTACCAAATTTTGTTGTCAAATATAATTCGCCGTTAATCAAACTCATATGTTCAGCACCTTTCACTTCAACCACAATCTCTGAAGGATTGACACCAGGTTCTATTTCAAACATTTTTTCTACTTTTCCACCATATGCTATTAATTTCAGACCTGTCTTTCCATCAGCAGCTTTTATTGTTACATACCTGTAAGCAGGTATATTCGAAAATCTCTTCTTTCCAACAAAATAACTGATACTTGTGGTAGATTTTTCACCACTTTCAACCCTTACATTGTTCCAGTTAAATTTCTCCCTGATTACATCAATTCTTCCTCCTCTACCCTTCAATGCATACACTATTTCTCCATCCCTCATCACAAAGAGGGTTCCTATAATAAGATCGGCGTAAAACTTAACATTCATATCTTTCTGACCAATATTTTCAACAAATGGAATACTCAGACCCTTAATAACCTCTGCAGTCTTACCCGATGTTAGATCAAAATTTCTTTTAGCAGCATTTTCAGACTGTCTGTGAAAAATATAAACTTCTTTCTCAGCAATGTTAAGTTTTTTGTACACCAAATTTTTACTAAGGAAGACAACAGGAAGGAAAACAAAAATTAGCAAAAGACACCACTTAAAAATCTTTGGTTTTTCAGATAAATTTCTCATGTTATCCCTCCCTTTTCCAGTTACCCCTCTTCTTCCATAAACAACAATCTGGGTGAAAAATAGCAAATTTACCCAAAAAAGTCAAGTTTTCGCTTTAGCTCAAAAATAATCTTACCGAAAAAGGTGGTGTTTACTCAGAAAAATTCCCATAATAAAATTCGTGGTCGCACCAAGAAAGGCACGGCCACATCAAAACATAACA
>JALSQH010000045.1 GCA_026985515.1 bacterium | reverse complement strand
AGTATCTGTTTACAAAATCTGGATTTACTATTTCTTTCCCGCTGTACGAAAAGGGACCGTCACCGGGGAAGAAAGCTTCGGTGAGTGAGCTAAAGATTTCCCTGTATTTTCCCCTGAGAAGTGGTTTTTTCATTTTTTATACCTCTCTTCTGCCTCTTCCACTGCTCCTTTGAGAACCTTTGGTAACTGGGTCTTTGTGAGAAACTTCTGGACCCATTTTGGAACAGCCCAGCCCGTGTCCACAAAAGCAGTGTAGGTGAGAATTGTTTTCTTCCCATTTTCCACCGGTATCACTTCCCAGAATCCTGTGGTATCTTTTATATCATTTTTTATTCCCTTTGCTTTGACCAGTTTCCATTGAAGAAGTCTGCTGCCATCAGGATATTTGACTGGTGTTAATTCGCAAACATATCGCAGTTTCACAAAAATTATTTTTATGATATGAAGTAACCAGATTCTTCCATCGGGGAATTTTTTTAAAATTTTTGTGCTCTTTACACTGGGCAGAAAATCGCTGTAATGTTCATAATCTGTGATCACATTCCAGATAGCATCGGGAGGAAGATTGGCAAGAATTATTCCTTTCGCCATTCCAGCCTGCTTTCCCTCTTTTGTGGTGTAGATATAATCCTTGACAATGACCTTCCCCTTTCTCAATTTTTCCCAGTCTTCATTGGATAATTCTTTGTATGGATCTTTGAGCCTTTTTACGATGCTGCTCAGTTTGTTTTTTACTTCTGGATTTGTGGTTCCTGTTACTGGTTTGTCAGCAAGGAGCAAAGAAGGAAGAAAAGTTGCCACAAGCAGGATTGCCATTCTTTTCATTTTGACCTCCGCATTTTTGGTTAAATTATATTGTCTGGTTGACCTGTATGTCAAGTTTTTTTCAAAATCACTTTTTAAAAATTGGTGAGAAAAATTCTTCTCTGCACAGGTTGAGATCTATTCCCAGTTCTTCAAGGTGCTCCGGGGAGAGTGGATCATTCTGGACCACTTTTTCAATATCAACGAAGGGGATGTTGTAGTGAAGATCTTCATTCACTTTTTCTATGAACATGTTGGCCAGAAGGGCGTAACCGGTGTATGTGAGATGGATGGCATCGAGGCTGACCAGTCCCCCCAGAAAATCTATGGGATAAAATTTTCCTTTAACTGTTATTCCCCCGTGACCCAGGGTAACAGTGCCGGGAAAGGTGTAGTAGTTGTCAGTGTCCATTATTTTTTCGATGATTCCTCTGAAGTCCACGATGTGAATATTGGGATATCGTGACGCTTCTTCTGTGAATGCAATGGAGTATTCCGCTGCAATTCTGTTGACCTCCTCTTCCCACCTGTCCACTTCCTCCTGTGAGTATCCCAGGGAAATGTAAAAGTTTTTGAATAACCTGAATACAGGCATAACTGTTATCTGTGGAAGATTTGCAATAAATGCCTCAACATTGTTTTCTTTCAGGATTCTGAACATCTTTCTCAATTCTCTTCTCACATCACCTACAGGTGTTACATTTTCCACAGATGGATGGGGACTCATGGGTGCAAAGTAAAGAATATCATCGGCGAAAAGATCAGTGGAAAAGAGTACTGTGGGATGAAGGCTCATGGCTGTTTTAAAGGGACCACCGCTTATGGGATCATTGAGAGCGTCTGTTAGATTTACATAGGGATCGTAGGAGAGGTGTTCAAAAACAGTTAAGATACCCATTCTCCCGTGGCCGGCTCCTTCAATGGTGTCGCTTATTGTGTTTCCTCCTATTCCGAGATTGTGGGGGAGAATGTCCGGATCATATCTGTAATTTGCCAGGAAGAATTTATTCTTACCTTTCCCCTCCATCAGTTTCATCGCTTCTAACATTTTTGAAGCAATTGGTGTAATCCATGATGTAACTGTACAGCCTTTTGTATATGTATAGGGGGAGATTCCGTCAAGGATACCTGGTTTAACGAGTCCATTCGGAAAATATGCTCCCGCCTGCTTTGCCAGATATGAAAAGGGACTGTGCAACTGAAAATCATACCTCAACCCCATGCTTATCCATCCCTGAGTATAACTGGCGCCGACAGCAACCATGTTTTTAAAGAGGGGGTACCTGAGCTCGTCAAATTTAAATCCATTTTTTATTCTGTATATTCCTTCCCTGGTAGTGATTATTATGTCCACAAATCCTGGTTCAGGGGAACCCTGCGTGTAGCCCTCAATCACTCCGTTTTTGAATGTGAATCTGTACATGATGTTTGGTCCAACCCTGATTTCACTTACAAAATTATCAGAAAAGCTTTTCCATGAAGGTATGGTTATTCTTATGGGATAGTTTCCAAATAGAGAACCATGGGTCGGAAATATGGAATAATTTTTTATCTCCCTGTAAGATGGTTTCTCACTCTTTTCTCCACCGCAACCCACGATAATTCCAGAAATTAAAACAATCAGAAATGCAGGCAATACCTTTTTCTTCATTTCTCTTAACGCTCCTTTTGAGTTTTAAATTTTATAGCATAAAATTCTCCCTCTGAAAAGTTTTTGAAGAATTTCTTGCTTTTTCCTGGAACCTCATGATATCATTGAAAAAAAAGGAGGTTTTGAATGGAGAAGATAATCAAAGGTGATTACTACAAAAGGAGTTACTGGCTTGAATCTCTTGGAAAGATTGAACCGAATCCTTCTCTTAAAGGGGAGGAAAAGGCGGATATTGCCATAATTGGAGGTGGGTTTACGGGATTATCCACCGGGTACCATTTGAAAAAGTATGATAAGAGTGTGGATGTAAAACTTCTTGAGGCCGAAATTTGCGGTTATGGAGCAAGTGGAAGAAATGGTGGTTTTAATATGACTCTATTTGGTCTCACACCTTCCCTGACAAAGACCTTTTTTGGAGTGGAAAAGGGAAAGGAAGCGAGGAAATTTATGGAAGAGGCTGTTGATTATCTTGCAGGTTTCATAAGGGAAAATAACATTGATTGTGATTACGAAGGCAGCGGATACCTTCTGGTTGCAACCAATAAATCTCAGATAAAGCGTCTCGAGCATGAACTTGAAGTTGCAAGGGAAATGGAATTTGATGGGGTTGAGGTGTGGGACAGGAATAAACTTGAGAAGGAGTTTAAGACCGATAAATTTCTGCTTGGCTGGTTTGAGGCAAGATGCGGCATTCTCCATCCTGCCAAATGGGTGAGAGCTTTAAAAGAGAAGGTAGAGGAGGAAGGGGTTAAAATTTATGAGTACTCCCCTGTTCTTGAGTTTGAAAAGAGGAAAAACCCACCTGATGGGTACAATTTTAAAATAAAAACACCAGATGGTATTCTTTATGCAAAGAGGATAGTTTTTGCAACCAATGCTTACTCCATTCTATTATCGAAACTCTACAGATATCAGACTCCTGCCTTTACCAGAATAGTGATGACGGAGCCCCTTACAGATGAACAGATGGAAAGTATTGGCTGGAAAAACAGAGCAGGGATAGAAGATGCCAGGGACCTCATTCACTACTACAGGCTCACAAAGGATAACAGAATAGTTCTGGGTGGAAGAGATGTAGGAATAACCTACGGCAGAAATATTGAAAAGGACCTTGATGAGAGGAATTTTGAAGAGTTGAAGCAGTATCTTTTCTGGGTATTTCCCCAGTTGAAGGGTATTAAGTTCACCCATCAGTGGGGTGGACCGGTATCAATAACCCTCGATATGGCTCCTGTAATAGGATATTTAGGTAAGGATAAGAATGCAGTATTTGCCTTTGGATATATAGGGCATGGTGTTTCTGCCACCTTTAATACCGGAAGGACTCTGGCTGAATTGCTCCTGGGGATGGATACTGACCGGACGAGATTGTTTTTTGTGGGAAGGAAAGTTTTCCCATTTCCCCCCGAGCCATTCAGGTATGTGTTGAGTCAGGCAATAAGGGGGTATATGAGGCTTGAGGATAAGATAAGATATGGTGAAAGCTAAGGTGGTGTAACCCCTGTCGTGGAAGGGTAGAATTTACCCCTGCAGGGTTACTTATTTTCTCCCCCCTTTTCCGACCTTCTGTCCCTCCGTTAAATGTGACTCCGTGGCAGTGAGTTCACTTGAATAAACCACTTCCCCAGCCGACCCGATGGGAGGCTCCGCAAAAGGGATGTCTTCCTCTGCGGGTATTCCACGATTGCTCCGCCTTTACCCCATCGTGTCTGTCTCCGTCACAAACCACTCCGGGACAGAAGGTCTCCACCCGCCCCGGAGGTTTGCTCGTTCCCCTCTTTTGAAACTTTTTTTCTTCCTTTTGTGCCTCCAGAAATCCTTTTCACTGGGGCTTTTTCGTGGCGTCCCTTTTGCTCAAAATTAAATCTTACTTTACTTGCTTGTTTATCCATATGTTCCTCCATTTTATAGTTTGCCCCATCTGATATGCTTGTGTAGTTTCTTTTTTATCTCTTCTATTCTTTCCTCTACTTCCTTAAAACTCAATTCTTTCTTCATTTCCCTCAATCTTTCTTTTACTTCTTCAGGGATACTCTCATCTTCTATTAGCCTCATATACGGAGTTTTGGTTTCTGGTTTTCTTATGTACCTCTTTCCTATCCTTTGTTTATCCACCACTTTCATCGTCGGGATGAAGAAATTATATTTCAATTCCAGCCAGTAGTACAGTTCACTAATTAACTCTCTTGTCTTTTTACCAGTATATCTGCCATATCCCACATTCTTCCTCACTACGTGTAAATTCCTATTCTCCACATGAGGATTATCGTTACTCCTGTGTCTCCTGCT
>JALSQH010000044.1 GCA_026985515.1 bacterium | reverse complement strand
GGATAGCTCTTATCTTGCTTTTTTTGGTTTCCGAAATTAAGGCTGATGGTGTAGATTTTATTATCCCTGATAGTGTCAGGGAAAATAAGTATCTCTATGTTTTTCCTTTCTTTACCGGGCCCGGGATCTGGGATCAATATCTTATTAAGAACATCGGGAAGATTTCTTCAGCCTCTTTGAAATGGGTAATTGAAAGGGATCAGAACAGGGAATTTTTCAAAAAATTTCCCCTGAAAATAAGAAGGGGGAAAATTTTTTACTGGAAGTTAAAAAAGGAGGGCATAGATCTTTTCAATTACAACTTTGATCATTTGACCAGGATTGCAAGGGATATCGGCAGGAAGAAGAGTTTATTTCTCTTTCCAAAACTCAAATTGTACAAGTTTGACAGAAAGAATCGTGTTACCATCTTGAAGGTTTTTTTCTATTTGCTCAATGATAAAGGTAAGATTGTAGCAAGACACAGGGTCAAAATAGTTGTTAAGGATGTAGAATTTGATAGAGCCTTCGAAGAGGTTGAAGAGAGCAGGATTGCAAAAAATGAAGAAATTCCACCTAAATACAGTATCGTGGTTTCTCTGACAGGCCGGGCCTTTATGGAATTTTTCCAGTGGATAGAAGGTTATTTTTGATCTTATCCTTTTATCACAGCCAGGGGTTTTAATCTTGCCACAATCCTGGAAATTCCTGCTCCCTCCACCACTTTTACAACTTCTGAAACATCTTTATACGCCTCTGAGATTTCTTCAACCACTGTCTTCCTGGATTCAGCAAGAACAATAATATCTTTGTTCTCCATTTCATCGAAGATGTTTCTTCCCGCTGCCACTTTTCTTGCCTGATGCCTGCTGAGAACCCTTCCTGCTCCATGACAGGTGCTTCCAAATGTTGTGTTGTAGGCAGTTTGGGTTCCAGAAAGAACATAACTGTACCTGCCCATATCCCCCGGTATTAAAACAGGTTGACCAACCTCTCTGTACTTTTCCGGAATAAGAGGGTGACCTGGAGGATAGGCTTTGGTAGCCCCCTTTCTATGGACAATCACTTCTTTTTCTTCACCATTTACAGGCAGTTTTTCCAGTTTTGCAATATTGTGAGCAACATCGTAGAGAAGTTTCAATCCTGCATCACGGGGGGATGTTCTCAGGACCGATAAAAAAGCTTCTCTTACTCTGTGAGTTATTATTTCTCTGTTGGCAAATGCAAAGTTCACGGCTCCCTTCATTGCTAACCAGTAATCCTGGCCCTCAACAGATTTGAAGGGAGCGCACACAAGTTGTTGATCAGGGAGAGTTATTCCATATTTGCTGATACTCTTTCTCATCATTTTTATATAGTCATCAGCTATTTGGTGGCCAAATCCCCTTGAACCTGTATGGATTAAAATAACGATCTGTTCTGTGAAGAGTCCAAATACCTCTGCCACCTTTTCATCATAGATTCTCTCCACATAATCAATTTCGATAAAATGATTGCCTGAGCCGAGGGTGCCAAGCTGTTCGATTCCCCTTTCGTAGGCTCGTGATGATATGGTTTCCTGATCAGCTCCTTTCATTTCACCATTTTCTTCAATGTACTGGAGATCCTCTTCTTCCCCCAGTCCCATTGCAACAGCGTACCTTGCCCCCTCTTTGATAATCTTTTTGAATTCTTTTTTTGTGATTCTCAGATTGCTTCTTGAACCAACGCCGGAGGGAACAGAATTAAAAATAGCGGTGATGATTTTATCAATTTTTGTTTTGATCTCATCCTTTTGAAAGAAAGTGTAGATTAATCTAACTCCACAATTTATGTCGTAACCAACTCCCCCCGGAGATATTATTCCCTCATCAATATCAAATGCTGCTACGCCACCTATTGGGAAGCCATACCCTGAATGAATATCCGGCATTGCGAGTGCTTTACCCACTATTCCAGGAAGTGTGGCAACATTCATTATTTGAATGACGCTTTCATCATTTTTTATCTGATTCCACAGATTTCCATTTACAAAAATCACAGCATCTGTTCTCATTTTTCCCTGGCGGGGGATCAGAATCCTGTATGGGTCAATTCTCCTGTACTGAAAGCTTTTCATTTTTTCTCAGGTACGGCAAATTTAATCTGTGGTCCAATTTCAGCAGTGAGTTCATCCTCTGCCTCAAACAGATCTCCATCGAGAGTATATCTGAACATCCCTTTGCTTTTGATTACCATTTTCTTTGCAAGGG
>JALSQH010000043.1 GCA_026985515.1 bacterium | reverse complement strand
CATACACGAGGGGATGTTTAATTGGTTTTCCCAGGAAGAGATGGGGTATTTTTGTTATTATCTGATTGAGTTTCAGACCGGCAACATAAGTGTGAAAGGTTCCCTCCTTTTCAAGAGCCCTGTACATGGGTTTGAAACCGAGGGAAAGATTCTCGATAGTCTGGGCAAGTATGGCTGAAATGGAATTGAAGGGAACCTTAACATCATCAACGATAACTTCAGCACTGAGTGGTTGCAACAATTTTCTGGAGAAACTGCCACCGGTCAGACCTGAATAGATGCCTTTTATGATGATCTCCACTGCCTTTACCGCGCCGGTTCTTGGGCCTTCATAGTAGGCTGCGAGAAAATTGGGAACGAGGCCTATCCCAAAAATAAATCCCACATATTTTCCAACCCTTATGGTGTCTCTTTTTTCATAGTGAATTTCGTCTTCTGAGCAGTGAATAAATTTCCGGAGAGTATCAAACTGGTTACTTTTTATTCCCACTGAATCTGCAAGCATATTCATTGTTCCACCACGGAGAATCAGGACAGGTGGGAGTTCCTCATACACCTCCAGCAGGCGGGAAATTGTGTTCATCATTGTGCCATCACCACCGCTAATAGCAATAATTTCAATTCCCTCCTCTTTGAAAATCTTTCCCACTGGAACAATTTCATCCAGATGCTGAGTCATTTCAACCCTGCCTTTTTCACCCACTATGTATTTCATTTTTTCAAAGTTGGTTGGTTTCTTATAATTTTTATGGGCATAAGGGTTATAGATGACTCCTATTTTCATTGTTTACTCCTGCTCTATGAATAATCTTCATATCCTTTTCGTCCAAGTGAACCGTAAATGTATTTTTTTATTTCTTCCACAGCTGGCTGATTGAATGGATTGATATTGAACATTTTTCCAGCGTAAAAGATACTCAATTCAAAGAACATTATCATTCTTCCAATGGATTTTGGAGATATGGATTCAAGCTCTATCAAACCTGCAGGTATGTTTTTCTCTTTTAAAGCTTTAATGGTTGCTTCTCTTTCCACTTTCATCAATTCTGAGAGTGTGTGCCCTCCAAGATAAGAAATTTTTTCCCTTTCTCTGAAAATAGAAGGAATTGAAACATCTTCATCTCTTTTCTTCACCCCAAGGAAGTAAATAATTTTATCCCTTGGTCCATCAAGAAAGAGTTGAAGAATTGAGTGCTGATCTGTAACACCGACACATCGAAGAGGTGTTGAGCCGACTCCGATTCTTCCGTTGTTTTTTCCAATACTTTCAGCCCAGAGCTGGACAAACCAGTCCCCCCAGAAGTTGAGTGGAGAAGCATAAGTCATAAGGACCACAATATTTCTCCCCATTTGCCATCCATTGTAATTGATTCCCGCAAATATGAAGGATGGATTGGATGAGGGTTCCGAGGACAAAGTTTTTTCTACTACTTCCCTTGCACCTTCGAGAAGTTTATCGGCATCAATTCCTGCAACTATGGCCGGTATCAGACCGACAGGCGAAAGGACTGAAAATCTTCCGCCCACCTGAGGAGGTATTTCAAATCTTTTTATTCCATAATCATTTGCAATGCTTACAAGTTCACCCTGGACCGGATCAGTTGTAAATATGAGATTTGTGGTGAGGAGGTTTTTTTTCTCCAGAATTTCCCAGATTATCATTAGCTGAGACATTGTTTCAACAGTTGTCCCCGATTTACTTATCACATTGAAAAGGGTCTCTTCAAGTGGGATCTTTTCCAGAAGAATTTTCATATCCTGTGGATCAACATTTTCCATGAAGAAGTAACCGCCATCCTCCCCAAAGGATTCCCACCTGTGAAGCGGGGTGAAGCTTCTTACAAGAGCTTTACCCCCAAGGGAAGATCCGCCTATTCCAAGATTCACATAGTATTTGAATCTTCCACGATTTTTCTCCCACCATTCTTTTATTTGAGTTATGTACTTTTCTGTGAAGGGGAGGTTAACAAAATTGACCTCTTCGGAGTTTTTCAGATTGTTCAACTCCTTCTGCCACCCTGTATAGTCTTCTTCCCAGACATCGAGACATGTCTCAATGTCTTTCTCAAAGCACATTTCTTCAAGAAAAAGTTCCATAATCACCTCCCGTACAGGATAATTTTAGATTATCAGAGTTGAACCATGTGTTCAAGAAAGTTACTTATTCAGGAGTATTAATTGTGTTTTCAAGATTGAGGTAATCCCCAAGACCATTTATCACTTTGTTTAACGTGTAATTATCAGCTTCTCCCCATCCTTCAGGATCATTTTCACAGGAGTTTCCAAAGAGATTTTTCACATTCAGTAGGAGTGTTCCGTTAAATGATGGGGATTGCCAGTAGGGGTAGTATGAGAATGAATCAGTGTGATAAATGCAATCAGGAGGGGTAGGAGTAAGGGGAAGGGGCGTTCCATTAAGGTTATATTTTCCAGAAAAATGCGTGGTGTCTGAGGGATAAAACATTGCAACTTCTGTTGCAGGGGTGGTATATCCGGGGTACTCCACCTCGATTAAGAAACTGTAGACTGGATTTT
>JALSQH010000042.1 GCA_026985515.1 bacterium | reverse complement strand
TCCACACTGGTAATGGTTGAAAGCAAACCCCACCCCTCCGTAAATATATCTGAAGCCTGAATAAAGAAGGGGTAGCGTTTATCCTGGTAAATACCCAGCCGAAACAGAATAATGTCAATCATTTTATCCTGAAGCAGAAAGGTGTAGTTAATTGTCTCTTTGATCCAGAACCTCAGTGAGAAAAGGTCCAGTGACATCAGCGTAAGTTTGTCAATCTCTCTGTAGAACTTCTCCAGTACAACCTCTGCAAATGGAATTTTTACCTTGAGGTTGCCCTTCTGTACACTTTCCCTGCCCTCAAGCACATCGGGGTTAAGAGTGAGAATGTATTTTCTCAGATTTTCTATCTCTCTCCTCTTTTCATCGATCTTTTCTTCCACATTTTCCGGGGTCTTTTCCATCTCAATGAGCTCTTCCCTTATGTACCGGATTCTATCCAGAATCAGTGCCTCTTCTCTGTACATGTAGTTTTCCAGTGGTTTTGCTTTCAGTTCAAGTAGCCGAGAAAGTAGCTGGATAAGAAGGGCTCTCATATCTTCAAGAGTTTCAATGTCCAGATAGGCAGGGCTTCTCTTCTCATTTTCAGGTGAGAGCGCCTTAAGGGCAAGGTCATGTATAAAGTACTTTATGTCCTCTATCTGTACTTTCAGATTTTTCACATCCCCTATGAAATTATCGGCGAGTTTCACATATCTGTCTTCCAGGATCCACCGGCTTATTGTGGAAGGAAGAGTGACTTCTCCCGGGGCAGGATAAAGTAGAGCCTCGTAAAACTCTTCGGGAACACCGTGGGTTTTTCTGAATAACTTCATCCTCTTTTCCATACCCGAAAATATGTTTTGTGTGGCATCAAAGTATCTGTAAGACTCCACATACTTCCCCAGAGCAAGATAGATATAACCAATGAGAAGAGATACTTCACCAAGCCTTTTACTCTGCGGATATCTTTTTGCAAGTTCTTTCAGTGTTTGAAGAGCATCCCCCAGTTTATTCTGATCAAGCTGAATCCATGCCAGATCATAGAGAGCCTCTTCCTTTGCTTCTGATCCATCCGTTATCTCTGAGAAGTAATTTTCAGCCTTCTTGAGGTCTCCCACTTTTCTGCAGAGTATTCCGAGATTCAAAAGTAACCTGTCCTTCTCCGGAAAGATTTTTAAAATTGACTCCCATACAGAGATAGCCTTTTCCAATTTTCCCATTCCCGTTAGTGCGTAGCCCTGAAAATATTTCCCCTTTATGAACCATGCCGATTTCTCTTTTATCCTTTTGAAGTATTCTTCAGCCCTTTCATACTCCTTTTTCTGGAGTAGAATCCTTCCTTTCAGGTAGAAAAGCTCATCTTTATATCTGCTGGCTGAGGTTATTGCATCTGGAAAGAATTTTTCAAACTCATCTATTGCATCTGTGAGATAATTTATTTCTTCTATGCGTCTGTAGACTCTGTCTCTGAATGGTACAGGCGGATGGTTGATCAGCCAGATAAACTGTTCCTTTGCCCCACTGTAGAGTTTGAGATGAAAGTATGATTCTGCGATGTAGTATCTCACAAATTTCCTGACCTTTGGAGGCAGTTTCTCTTCTTTTTCCTGAAGCTGAAGAAAAAAATTAAGGGCAGTTTTATATTCACCTGAATTGTAGAAGGATTTCCCTTCCATGTAAATTTTTTTGAATTTCAGGAGTTCTTCATACCGCAGATACTCTCCCCCTTTAAGGGGAAGGGCAGCAAGCAGTAAGAGGATAAATAAAGAAAATTTCCATTTCATCAACAACAATCAGTAACTTTCCTCTTCTGTTATCTGGAATTTGACCTCTGGTCTCTTTTCTATAGAGGTGAACCAGCCTCCACGATCTATCAATTTGATTTTTATATGTTCAATTTTCCCCTCTGTAGCTGTAAAGAATTGTCCTGCTTCAACCTTCAGAACTGCACTGAAGGAAAAATCGAAGATACCCTTATCACCCCGGAGAGTCAGTTTAATGTCAACCTTGTGTCTTCCGGGAAGAATGCTTCCCCTGTAAATTTTTATTTCCCCTGTGGGATTTTCTTCAAGAGAATATTCATTGAGAAAAACCTGATGACCATCAAGGAAAACGGCCATCCTGGTTATTCTGAAGTCATTTCCCAGGTTGTTGATGCAATCTATTGTAACTTTTGTTCCACTTGTGAAACCCTTGGTGAGCCTTTCGCCGTAGGCTATGATTCTGGTTTTTGCCTCTATGACCCTCTCTTTAAGCAGGGCAAGTTGCCGGGCGAGCTGACTCAACTGCTTTTTATACTCTTCATTCATGGCAATTTTGATCTTTGGTGCCTGTGCAGGAGCAACTTCTCTCGGAATCTGCGGAGTTTCAGGTGTTGGTGGTGGAGCGAGAGGAATAATGGGAGCCTGAGGTTTTTCCTCCGGTGGAGGCGGTGGAGCTTCAGAGACAACCACTTTTGGTTTCACCTCTTCCGGTGAAGGTGGCTTGGGTTTGAATTCCTCCACCTCCTGAGGCACTACAGGTGCTGCTGGTAACTCTTTTTCAAGTTTTCCATACTTTGGCTTTTCGGGTTTCTTTTCAGGTGTAACGGCCAGCTCTGGTGCCTGAGGTTTCAGTTCCTCAAATTTAATGGCTTTTTGTCTCTCCTTTGCAAACTCTTCAGGTGTTATCTCTTTTAATTGTGGCACATAAACCTGAAAGTTTTCCTCAGGTAACTCCTCAGCCTGAGGAGTAATTTCCTGGAATTGAACCTCATTGGGCTTGAGTTCTATTACCTCTGGTGTTATTTCTTCAGGTTGCAGGTGGATTTCTTCAAATTCTGTGGTGGATGTGGTTTTCTCAGGGTATTTTTTTTCATTCTTTTTCTCTGCGTAGAGAATTTGAGTAAAAAATATTCCCGCAATAATACTACTGATGAAAAGCAGTTTTATTATTTTCATTACACACCCGATTCAATTTTCACTCTAAATTTACCAACCATTGTTTTAAATGTCAACCTTCTGGCTGATAAATTTTAAAGTTTTTCAGTATCTCAAGATGTTCTTTTGCCTTTTTTAACCACTCACTTTTAACGCCCCAGGCAGTTGCGTACCTTATGATCTTTTCGTAGGTTTCTATCGCTTTTTCCTTCACGGGCTTCAGAACCTTTTCCAGTTCTTCGTAGTAAACCTCTTTTTCTTCCTTTGTGAGTGTGTCGGGAGGTTTGACCTGTACAAGTTCCATGTAAAATAGTTCATACAAAAGACCCATTCTGTACACAGCTGCTGTGGCCCAGTGCATCGATCTTGTTTTGAGAGTAAGAAAGTAGAGTCTGAGGGCTTTCAACAGAAGGGAGGCCTTTCTCTCCAGCTGTTTTTTCATCTCATCCCGAGAATTCCCTGTTATGTGGAAATCTCTGTAGCGGGTGAAAACATTTTCCGCTATCTGAAATCTCACCCATCCCCAGAAGTAGCGATCAAATTTCTTCTTTTGCAGAGCCAGTTTGCCATATTCTCTATCTGCAATCATCAGGTATTTTTCTCCTTCCCTTTTCCTCCCCATCTCAGAGAGAAGAATCCCTTTGAGGGCTATAACTTTTAATCTGTCCTCTCTCGAAAGTGAAAAGCGGTTGAGTTTTTCAAGGTATTTCAAAGCTTCACTAAATTTTTCTTCTGCTTCCAGGACCAGTACAAGCCTGAATATTGCCCTTGGAGTTAGATAGTGAAGTGGATACTTTTTGATCAGGTACCTGTAGAATTTCTCCGCCTCCGGGTATTTTTTCTCCTCTTCGAAGATTGCACCTATATTATATAAGGTAGGAGGTATAAATTTTGATTCGGGAAATTTTTCAAGCAGAAGGTAGTAGTAAAAAAGTCCCTTTTGAATATCATCGTTATCAAGGGCTTCTTCAGCTTTTTTAAAGAGAGTTTCGTCATCGTAAGAAACTATCTCATTATTCTTCGCTTCAACATAGATGGGCTCTTTTATTACAATAGATTTAAGATCGTTGTACTCGTTGTTATTTTTTACCAGTTTTGCTGTGCAGGAGTAGAAAAGAATGAAAAAAAGCAGAGGAAGAAATTTTCTCATAGTGATTGCAAAAGTATTCTCATTACCTTTTCCATTCTTTTCATTAGATCAAGTGGATTCTGACTTGTTCCCTTATTCACATAACTTGACGGCTGTACCCTCTTCATTATCATTTTGAATTTTTCATCAGCTGGCCTTCCAGTGAAGAAAAGAATTGGTGTTTTCCTTCCTCTCCCCGCTTTTTTCTCAAGTTCCCTGAAAGAAAGAGCAGCCTGTATGCCGTTAAGGATGGGCATCTCCACATCCAGTATTACAAGATCAATATTCTCTCCATTCTTCAGTGATTCTGTAACTGCACTGATGAATTCCACACCGTTGGAAGTCAGTACCACATCCTGTGCATACTTTTTGTTAAGAAGAACTTTTTTTATTAAACTGGCAACTGTATCTGAATCTTCAGCCACTATAACTTTTTCAAGAATTTTCATTGAAGGTTGCTGTGTTTCATCTTCCTGAAGAATCAATCCGCAGATGGGACACTGCCAGGCAACCTTCCCCTCAATGGTAAGAGGCACTGCATCTACATCAACACCACAACTTGGACAGTAAAGTCTTTTGGTTACCATTTCTCTCCCTCTTCAATTTTATGGAAGAAGTCTCAGAATTTAAGAGTTAAGGAGCACCCCTTCAATCAATTATTTCCAGTGTGTACTTTTTGTTGTCCTTTCCAGATGCAGCTGCAAGGAGAGTTCTAATAGCCTGGGCGTGTGCTCCTTTTTTACCTATTATTTTCCCTACATCCTCCTTTGCTACTTTTAATTCCAGCACGACGGTCTTATCCCCCTTTGTCTCCCTCACCTCAACCTGGTCTGGGTGATCAACCAGCATCTTTGCAATTCTTTCAACAAGATCCTTCATCTTAAACCCCCGCACAAAAAGTATGTTAGCTACTTTAAGGTTAGCCAAAAATGGTTTAAATGTCAAGATTTTCTCCGCCGAAAAAATGCTTTCCTTTTAGATGCTTGACAATTTTTTCTCTTTGTGGTAAACAATAAAACCAAAATTTTGAATCCCTTTTCAATTTAAAAAGAGGTAATGCTACAGTGCTGAAGGTTGATATTACTCTGTTATATCAATTTATTCCCTTTTTGATTGCGTATTTCTTTCTTTCAAAATTTTTATTCAGGCCCTCTCTGGAGTATTTGAAGAACAGAGAAGCCCTGATTGATGGTAAGAGGAAAGAAGCGGAGATGCTTCTTGAAGAGATCAAGGAGTTGAGGGTAAAGTATCAGAATGCAATTGATGAGGCAAATAGAGAAGCAAAGATACTGAAGGATAAAATTCATCAGGAAGGTTTGATGAAACAGGCTGAGATAATCTCAAAAGCCAAGGAGGAAGCACAGAAAATAATTGAGGAAATAAGAAGTGAAATAGTTTCTCATGCTGGAGAAATAAGGGAAGAACTTTTGAAAAAAATACCGGAACTCACAGAACTTGTGGTTAAGAAACTGCTACCGGGATGAGATGATGAAGAGAGTTTTTATTTTTATCCTGTTTATGTTTCCTGCACTTCTTTTTGGGAGCGAAGGTGAGTCTTTTTTCAACAAATATTTCTGGTTCACGGTGGTGAACTTTCTCATCTATGTGGGTTTGCTCTACTACTTTTTAAAGAAACCCACCCTTGATTTCTTTAAAAATCGTCGAAAAACACTGGAAAAGGAAATGGAAGAATCTGCTAAATTCCTGGAGGAAACAAAGCAGGAACTTCAGAAATACAGAGAGCTTATGGATAGAATAGATGAAAAAATAGAGGAGATAAAGGAGTACACCGTAAGGGCTGAAGAGAAAGAAGTTGAGGAAATGCTCAGAGCCGCTGAATCCTATGCAATTAAGATGAAGGAAGATGCAAAAAAGATAGCTGAACAGGAAGTTGACCGGGCAGTTGAGAAGTTAAGGGAAGAAATTGCCGAACTCGTAACGAAGAGCGCCGAGGAAAGTATAAAAAAACTGCTGAATGGAGATCTTCAGGCAAAACTTGTTGAAGATGTAATAAATAGGCTCAAGGAGAAGTAGTAGATGGTTTCCCCTGTTGCAAAAAGGTATGGTCTGGCAATATTTCAGCTGGCTGAAGAGAAGGGATTTGTTGAGGATTTGATCAGAATTTTTGATGAAATTTCGCCAATATTTCAAGCAGATGAAACAAAAGAGTTTTTCAAAAATCCGTTAATTAAATTTGAAAACAAGAAGAAATTTCTTGAAGAACTGGCAGAGGGGATGAGGGAGGAGTTGAGGAATTTTTTTCTTTTACTTTTGAAGAAGGGCAGGATTCTTTTTCTGCCAGAGATAGGTGAGTATGTAAAATTCCTCAATCTGCAGAAGAAAAATATCGTGCCTGTGGAGGTTGTTGTTGCTGAAGAAATTTCGGAAGAGATGATGAAGAGGATTGAGGAAGCTCTCTCAAAAATAACGGAGGCGAAGGTTGACCTTAAGGTAAAGGTTGAACCCTCTATCCTGGGTGGAGTATTGATAAAGTTTGAGGATCTGGTTATTAATGCCACACTGAGAAGGTATCTCAACGAAATTAACCAAATAATCAAAAAAGGGGAAGAGGTAAACCATGCAGTTAAGAGCAGAAGAAATTAGCAGGATTATCAGGGAGCAGATTGAGAAATTTGAAAAGGAAGTTGATCTTGAAGAAACGGGTGTCGTTCTCTCAGTTGGTGACGGAATAGCCCGTGTTTATGGACTTGACAAGGTTATGGCCAGTGAGCTTGTGGAATTTCCCAACGGTATTTATGGAATGGTCCTCAATCTGGAGGAGGATAATGTAGGTGTGGCCATCCTTGGTGAGGATATTCACATCAAGGAAGGAGATATTGTAAAGAGAACGGGAAGGATCATTCAGGTGCCTGTTGGTAAAGCTCTGCTGGGTAGAGTTGTGAATGCTCTTGGAATGCCCATTGATGGTGGTGGAGAGATCAAGGCCGAGGAATACAGAAGAATTGAAGTTAAGGCACCCGGTATAGTTTACAGACAACCTGTTAAAGAACCACTCCAGACAGGGTTAAAAGCCATTGACGCGATGATCCCCATCGGAAGAGGACAGAGAGAGCTGATAATTGGTGACAGGCAGACGGGTAAAACCGCCATTGCCATTGATACAATTATCAATCAGAAATACACACATCAGACAGATTCACCTGTTTACTGTATCTATGTTGCCATTGGACAGAAGAGGTCCACAGTTGCACAGGTTGTGGATAAATTGAAGCAGTTTGGTGCACTTGAATACACAATAGTCGTGGCTGCCACAGCTTCAGATCCCGCCACACTTCAGTATATTGCACCTTATGCCGGTGCAGCAATGGGTGAGTACTTCAGGGATAATGGGATGCACGCACTGATTGTTTACGATGACCTTTCAAAACACGCCGTTGCCTACAGGCAGTTGTCACTGCTTTTGAGAAGGCCACCTGGTCGAGAGGCTTACCCTGGAGATGTTTTCTATCTCCATTCAAGGTTGCTTGAAAGGGCTGCAAAGATGAGTGACGAGATGGGAGGTGGTTCGCTCACAGCTCTTCCCATCATTGAAACTCAGGCGGGAGATGTTTCTGCGTATATTCCCACAAATGTTATCTCCATCACGGATGGTCAGATCTACCTGGAGCCTGACCTCTTTTATGCAGGTATCAGGCCTGCCATTAATGTAGGTATCTCTGTTTCGAGGGTTGGAGGTGCAGCCCAGATCAAGGCAATGAAGCAGGTGGCAGGCTCCTTGAGGCTTGAAATGGCTCAGTACAGAGAGCTGGCTGCCTTTGCACAGTTCGGTTCTGACCTTGATAAGGCTACACTGGCTCAGCTTGAAAGGGGAAAGAGACTTCAGGAGGTTCTCAAGCAGGATCAGTATGCACCTCTTCCAGTTGAAAAGCAGATTGTGATCATTTACGCCGGTACAAGAGGGTTTCTTGATTCAATCCCTGTTGAGGATGTGAGAAGGTATGAAAAGGAACTCTACACATTCCTGGATGAAAAACACCCTGACATTCTGGAAAAAATAGCAAAGGAAAAACAGCTCACCTCAGAGATAGATGAGGAATTGAGGAAAATCCTTGAGGAGTTCAATTCAATTTTTCAGCCATCTGCGGAGGTGTAATGGCTAACTTAAAGGCAATTTTAAAGAGGATAAACACTGTAAAAAATACACAGCAGATAACCAAGGCAATGAAGATGGTTTCTGCTGCCAAACTGAGAAGAACTGAGGGAAAGACCCGGAGTTTCAGAGATTACAACAGGGAACTGCAGAGTATCATTGAAGGTGTAATCCTGAGAGGTGGAATCAGACACCCTTATCTGAATACGAGAGACGAAAAAAAGATACTTCTCGTAGCCTTTGCAGCTGACAGGGGACTCTGCGGAAGTTACAACCACAACATTATAAAAAAGATTGAGGAATTTTTCAGGATCCACAGGGATAAAGAAATTTTGATCTACTTTTTTGGAAGAAAGCTCAAGGAAAAATTCAAGAAGAGAAAGTTGAATGTTCTTGAATATTTGCCAGCAATGACCGAGCATGTAACATATGAGGATGCTGTAGAAATTGCAGAGAAAATGAAAAAGCACTTCGTTGAAGGAGAGGTGGATGCTGTATATACAATTTTCAGTTACTTCAGATCTCCGCTGAGGCAGGAGCCGATGATAAGAAAGGTTCTTCCAATCACCATTGAGAGAAAGGAAAAAGAGGTTGAGAATCTCGTTGATTACATATATGAACCTGCAAAGGAAGAGGTTGTTAACTGGCTGATTGAATCATACCTGCACTCGATTTTTTATGATACCATACTTGAGGCTGTTGCCAGTGAGCATGCGGCGAGAATGACGGCCATGGATAACGCAACCAACAATGCAGAAGATATGATTTACAGACTGACGCTTACCTACAACAAGGCCAGACAGGCTGCCATCACCAAGGAACTTATGGAAATAGTAACTGGTGCAGAAGCATTAAAACAACACAGTTGAGGAGGGAAGTAATGGCACAGTATGGCAGGATAAAACAGGTAATAGGACCTGTTGTGGATGTTGAGTTTCCTGAAGGAGATTTGCCATCAATTTACACTGCTCTGAAAGTGACAAATCCATCAATAAGCGATAAAGAGTGGAACCTTGTCCTTGAGGTTGCTCAGCATCTCGGTCAGAACACGGTTCGTACCATAGCAATGGACTCCACAGATGGGCTTGTGAGGGGAATGAAAGTCCTCAATACCGGACAGCCAATTACAACTCCGGTGGGTGAGGAAGTCCTGGGCAGAATTTTAAATGTTGTTGGTGAACCTGTGGATGAAAGGGGACCCGTAAATGCAAAGGAAAGATGGCCCATTCACAGACCCGCTCCCGCCCTTGTGGATCAGAGTGTCGAGATTGAGATGTTTGAAACAGGTATTAAAGTAATAGACCTTCTTGCTCCCTATCAGAAGGGTGGAAAAGTTGGACTCTTCGGTGGAGCAGGAGTTGGTAAAACAGTCCTCATAATGGAGCTGATACACAATGTTGCCATGCAGCATGGTGGTGTTTCAGTGTTTGGAGGTGTTGGTGAGAGGACAAGGGAGGGAAATGACCTGTGGCTTGAGATGCAGGAATCGGGAGTTATTGACAAGACCGCACTCATCTACGGACAGATGAATGAGCCACCGGGAGCAAGGGCAAGGGTTGGGTTGACGGCTCTTACAATTGCAGAATTTTTCAGGGATGTAAGACATCAGGATGTTCTCCTCTTCATCGATAACATATTCAGGTTTGTTCAGGCAAATTCAGAGGTTTCTGCTCTTCTTGGAAGAATTCCTTCAGCAGTTGGTTATCAGCCCACGCTGGCTACAGACCTGGGAGAGCTTGAGGAGAGGATAACCTCCACCAGAGAGGGGTCAATCACATCGGTTCAGGCAATCTATGTTCCTGCAGATGACCTGACAGACCCTGCTCCGGCAACAACATTTGCCCATCTTGATGCCACAACTGTTCTCTCAAGGCAGATAGCAGAGCTTGGTATATATCCTGCGGTGGATCCCCTTGATTCAACCTCAAGAATACTTGATCCGAAGATTCTGGGAGAAGAGCACTACAATGTGGCAAGGGAGGTTCAGAGAATACTTCAGAGATATAAGGATCTTCAGGATATCATTGCAATACTGGGAATGGACGAATTATCAGAAGAGGATAAACTTATCGTTTCAAGGGCAAGAAAAATTCAAAGATTTCTCTCCCAGCCATTCTTTGTTGCAGAACAGTTTACAGGAGTTCCGGGCAGGTATGTGAAACTTGAAGATACAATCAGGGGTTTCAAGGAGATAATTGAGGGAAAACATGATGATCTCCCTGAACAGGCTTTCTACATGGTTGGAACAATTGAGGAGGCGGTTGAAAAGGCTCAGAGACTCTGATATGGAGGTGACATTGTGGAACTTCTTATTCTGACTCCAGCAAAAACTCTGATTGAGGAAAATGTTGATGAGGTTACTCTTCCGGGAAAGCTGGGAGAGATGGGCATACTGCCCGGTCATACCCATCTCATCTCGGAACTTGATATTGGTGTTGTGGTGTATAAGGAGGCAAATTACGACAAATTGAGGGCTGCTTTTATCTCAGGAGGTATAGTTGAGATAAAGGATGATGTGGTTAAAATCCTCACTCCTTACGGTGAGAAAGGCGAAGAAATAGACATAGAGCAGGCTGAAAGGGAATTGAAAAAAGCGGAGGAGGAAATAGAAAAGGGCAGCCTTGATCAGAAGAAGTTACTGGAAATAGAGGTGGCTCTTAAAAGAGCCCTTGCAAAATTGCAGGCTTCAAAGTACAGATAGGTTTATCTCTTGGGAATTGCCTTTATCTTGGGCTTCCCATTTACTTCTACTACTCGGAATTCTATATCCTTTGCCTTTGTCTTCTGAAGTAACTTTTTCTTTTCCTGTTCAAGTTTCCTTTTCCATTTTTCATAGTCAATATTCACATTTCCTTTAATTTTCACATATTCCTGAAAGAGGGGTTTGTAGGGATCTTCGCTTTTTTTCGCAGCCTCTTCCGCCAGTTTCATCCTGGATACTGCATCCTGGGAGAGTTTTCTCCTTGCCTCTGTTTCATCAATCAACCCCTTTTTCTTTGCTCTTATCACATCTCTCACGAAGGTGCCCTCCTCCATCTGACGAAGGTATCTATCCCATTTTTCCCTGTATGTGGCGTAACGCTGACGGAGATTTTGAAGCTTGAATTTCAATGTTGCATTTGCTATGTAGGTATCCATGAGATCTCTGATCATCTTTTCAACTTTTTTCCTCCTCTGCAGAGGTTCAACTCTGATGAATCCCAGAAAGAACTGGTCATATTCGTAGATCAATCTCTCAATTTCCTGTTCCAGCTCTCTCAATCTCTGGGCTATCTTTTCTGAGTCTGTTTTTTTCATTTCTTATTGCATACTCCATCAGGTTTTTGATGTCAAAACTTATCTGATTGATATCCAGTCCCATGGTAAGTTCAATGTGACTGTTTCCCCTCACAGGCCTCCAGAGAAGATAGTCACTCCTGACTGACCTGTAAGCCCTTTTGGTGCTTCTGATATTTGCAAAGAGGTCTTCATCTCCAAAAATAATTGCAATGGGAATGGTAATGTTTTTAAAATTTTCAACGCAGTCGTAGTTAATGGTGTAAATTTTGAACTCATTTCTCCTGATCCACCTGGAAAATTCCTCAACCACCTTTCTCGGTTCCTTCTCGGCACCATGTTCAAGAAGATAGAGAAGATCATCCAGATTCACCTTTTCCGGATTCCACAGTTTGGGGAAGTAGTCAGGTAGTTTGTTGATCAGATTTTTTCTCTTCCTCACAATTGAGGCAAGTTCTTTAAAAATCTCGTCTATGGGAATATTGTTGAAAGTGATTTCCTCCGGTTTCTCCTTTTCCTTCCCCTCAGGAATAATGTTTCCTGTGATTTTAATCATGTTAACGATTTTTTTCCTCGTTTTTTCAATTCTGTGGCTCAGTTTCCTGTTAAGATTTACATAGGAAACAAGGAGATCAATAATTTCTGCAGAAAAGGGAAACATATAGCTGCCAAGTTTCAAAAGAAGTGAACTTTTACCGATTTCCGCGGGTGAGCCAATTGTTATCAATCCATAAAGGTCATCCTGGTACTTTGATGCATAGCAGTAACCAAGCATACCCCCCATACTGTGTCCGCAGTAGAATATTTTGGGGAAACCGGTTACCCTTTTCACTGCTTTTATTGCCGCAGGAATATCGTACATAAAGTATGAATCGACACTCCAGTTGTAGTCAATATCTCTGGGAAGAGGTTTCCCTTCATGGTGCTTTAAGTATTGCAGATCCACACTGCTTCTGCCGTGTCCTCTAAGTTCAAGAATGTGTACATCTACACCAAAAAAAATCATGTTTTTAACGAATTCTCCTGATGTCCAGGTCAATCTGTTCTGAGAAAATCCATGTACAAGAAGAAGAGGGATGTTAAAAAGTGGTTGCTCGAAGTCCTGCTTCAGGGGCTTGTATCTTGTTATTACGAGAGTCCATCCATCTTCTGTTTCAACCTCGTAGGTGGATTTAATATAGATTTTCCTGAATTCTTCATCGGGAATGGTTACAATCTTATCCTGTCTCATAATTTCAGTTTCAGATGCCACTTCTGAAGTTTGAAGCATAATTCTATTTTAACAGTTTAAGATGGGTGATGCAATTTTCAGGGTTTCACCCAGCCAGTAATGGGAACAAAGATCTTCTTTTTTCTGTTGATTTTCAGAATCCTCAGCTTTTCAACTGCCACATGGTCTGTGGGTGAGAAGGATATGGGAGGAGTCATCCCTTTTGTAGATACATTTCTGAATGACTCAAGAGCCTTTCTGAGTGATTCTCCAGTAATTTCACCTTTTACTTTCTGGAGGGCGAGAGTTATTATCATTGCATTTACCATTCCCTCTGTGTAGTAGACCTCTCTCCTGAGAGAATGATATTTTTTCTCATAGAAGTACCTCAGCATGGCAGAGTCAGCGCTGGTATTTTCATACCAGAGGGCAAAGTGGTTGATTGTATAGACTTTTGGAATCAGGTCAGGTGAGATTTTATCTATGATACTGTGGGTATAGGTGTAAAAGGTGCCAAAGAATGCCAGTGGCTTGTAATCGGGAATCTCCTTTGTTGCGTTAATAACAGCAACAAAGGGTCCCGGAACGGAATGAACTATTATAATTGGAGATTTATACTTTGCCAGAACCTTTTTCAATTCATCAATATCCTTTTTCTGTGGATGAAGAGAAAGTGGATAAATAAAATCAATGTGCACCTTTCCCCTTGCATATTCATTAACATACTTCATTGGCTTCATACCAAAGTCTGAAGGATTTGTTACAATTCCCACAGATAAATGGCTGTAAGTTTTGCTATGGTGGATAAAGTTCAGGATCGTGTTTATTTCTGAGGCGTAGCTTGAGGCAGTAAGAAAGATGTAGAGGTTATCTGGTGGTTCCAGTAGTGCTCCACACAGAGAAGCGGGAATATATACCACCCTGCTCTTTTCCATCAAGTGTTTGAGTTTGAAGCTGCTCCCCGTTCCCCAGCCAATTATTGCCACGGCACCTTTTTTGATAAGTTTTTTAGCCTCTGCAACCGCCTTCTCTGGATTGTACTTTGTGTCTTCGTAGATAAACTTGATTTTGACCCAGGGAAGAATATTTCCTTTGTTAACAAAATTGAAGTAGTCCCTTATTCCTTTAAAGTATGGCACTCCCACCTTTGAAGTGGGACCGGACAGGTCAACAAGTCCACCTATTATGATCTCCCTCCCCGGAAGTTGCCCGGCAAGGAGGATTGAAAGGAAAATAATAAAAATTATCCTTTTCATCTCCTGCCTCCTTTTTTTCTCTTATATATCAATTTCTTGTAAAAGTCAAGAGAAAAAATGAAAAAAAGAACTCTTGAAAAAAATGGCTTGTTGTTTCTTTTTTTTTTTGATAAATTGATAAAAACTCAAATGGAGCCACTAATGAAAAAAGTTCTATTTGTTACAATTTTTCTGGTAACAGGAGCTCTCTTTGCAGAATCATACTCGCCAGAAAAGTACTACATGTTGAAACCTATTGATGAAGATTTTCCCCTCTCCTTTAAAGATCTAAGAAGCAAAGCGATTGTAAATGGATTGATTAAAAATGCCATTAATTTTTTCATGAACAGACATTACCTTATCAGGAGCAAAGAAGATAAAATTAACGCAGCAAATCTTATTATTTATAGTTACATTCTCTACGAACAGCTCCCGAAGGGAGAGGAAAGAAAAAGTATAGCTGACGCTGCTTCATTTTTTGCAAGGAAAATGTATTTACAGGAAAAGTCACCATTTTATTTATATGCGTATTATGTATTTAAAGATCTTGCCAATGTTTCATATAAAGAAATTTATGCTGCACCCACATTTGTAGAATCAGCAGTGAAGTATAAAAAGATGATAGATTTAGGGGGTGGCTGCGCTCTTGAAGGTGGTCCTTACCGCACTCTGGGTAGAATGTATTACAAAGTAAGTTTGGTTATTCCTGTGTACATGAGCAGAGCAGAAAATTATTACCTGAAAGCGGTCGAATGTTCTGTGAATTTTTCAATGAATTATTTATTGCTTGAAGATCTATATCTTGCCAATGGCAATATTGCCGAGGCGGAAGAAATGATTGACAAAATAAAATACTTACGCCCTCAAAACTACCTGGAATTATACTTTAAAATTGAAGATTATGCCACTGCAGTGTATATTTTTGAACTTTACAAAAATGGAAAATGGAATCCATGGAAACATGACCTTATCTATGACAGGTACAGTTGGCCACTCAAATTTCACCATGAATGGTGGAAGTAGAGGATAACAACAGTTTCCTGTTCAGAGAATCTGAGTATCTTTTTAAGTATTCATATTCGCTCCTGTGGATATACATGGGAATGACTTTGTTGTGGAGTAGAGGTTCTCTTAAAATTTCTGGGAAACTCTGGGCATATCTTTTGAAATCCGGGGTGCCTGGTACAGGTGAGTACGTTACAAGAATTGATTTTATACCCAGGTGGTGCACAAACTCAACGCTCCTTTTCACCGATTCGAACTCTTCTCCAGGGGCACCAAACATAACATAGGCTCCCACCTCCTCATGTGTGAAGCCCGCCTTTTTTAGAAAGGAAACCGCCTTTTCCAGAATAACTGCGTTAACTTTTCCTCCGGTAACGGTAGAGAAATTTTCATCGATATTTTCCACCCCAATTCTTACTGTTTTGAAATTTGCCTCCATCATTAGATCTGCTATTTCCTGTGTGAGGTACCTTGCGTGAATTGCATTGGGAAGATGAAATCTCAGTGGAATTTTTCTCTTGATAATTTCTTTAAGAATTTCTCTGAAGTATCTTTCACCATCTACCAGAAGTGCATCGTCAAAAAATGCAACATCCTCTATTCCCTCTGCGGCAAAGTATGTGATTTCGGAGATGACACTTTTTACACTCCTCCTGTGGATTCCACTGTATAAAATGGGTACAGCACAGTAAGTGCATTTGAATGGGCATCCCTGAGTGGTGAGAATTGAGGTAGTTTTATTATTGTTTGGATAGAAGGAAAGGTCTGAAAAAGCCTCAAACAGAGATGATACAGGTTTAAAGTCGAGCAACCTGGAGATCTTTTTTTCTAAGTCGTTATAATTTGAGGCTGTAAGAATCAGGTCAATTTTACAATGAGACTCCGCATGTTTGGGCAGGAGGGTGGCATAGTTTCCCCCTGCAACAATAATGGCTTCAGGAAAAAGTTCTTTCAAAATGTGTGTTAATTTTGAAAAACCCGTGTACCAGTATGTTATGGGAATCCCCGTGAAAATATAACTTACTCCTTTAATGTCTTTCAAAATCTTGTAACACTCTCCCGGTGTTCCTCCGAAGATTCTGAACTTGCGTGGAACAAAGGATAACACATCCGGTTTTTCTATCACTGTTTCCCTGAATTTTCCCGAGTTCCACTTTTTTGTTTTTCCTCCCCAGATTGATCTGTCAAGACAATCCACAAAGTAAATTTCAAAATTGTGATCCTTTAGCCATCTGGCAATCTTGAGTAAAGGAACAGGTTTTATCCACTGATCAAAGGCGGAAAAGTCCTCAATCCACGGGTTAACTATGAAAATCTTTTTTCTCACTTTTTAATTCCTGAAGATATATTTTTCTCGCTTCTGTGAAGAATTCATGATACTCTGGAGTCCGGTAATCGGGATATGTCCACTCAAAACTATTCCATTTACCTTTTCTCCAGTGAATTGTAACCTCGGCAAAAATTCCGTTTCCTATGTATATTCTGTGAAAAAAATTTTTTGTTGATGCAAGTATCACCTTTGAACTTTCAATGTAGCCCGGATCAATGTTTACCGGTCTCTTAAACCCCATTTCTCCATAAAATTCCTTCTCTATTTCATTTGTCCTTATTTTTAAAGTTGCAAGCTTCCCCGGATCTTCTAAGTTTTCAAAAAGATAAAATTTCCTGAGGATCTTTTCTCCCATTTCCTCACGATAGTAGTGGGTGAAATTGAAGGGAATCAATCTGGACTCCAGTATTATCTCACCGACAAGCTCTTTTAAAAATTGCCTTACTTTCACAAGTAACTTCTCATCCGATACAAGCACTCCCGCAAAATACTTGACAGAGGGTGGTGGCTTGATCTTTCCCATCTTATAGAGTACTTACGGAAAATGTCACTTTTATTTTATCGGGTGGAATTTTCTCGACAATCAATTTTTCCTTAAAGCAGTCTTCACAACCTTTTATTGCACCCACCGCAAGATTAAGAAGATTCCGGTGAGAATGGTAGTGCAGTATTAAAACATTATGTTTTTCCCACCAGTAATCAAAAGAAGGTGGTCTTGCTCCAGGTGTGTTCTGGGTTGCTACTTTGTGAAACCTGTTGATTTCCAAGATAAACTGTTTTGCAGATTTTACATTTTTGTAAAAGAGTGGATACATCGTCTTTGCACCTTTTGTTATCCAATATCTGCCAAACTCTTCAAGAATTTTTTCTACTCTTTCACCAGTTAGGTTTGAGACTGTATTGATCAGACATTCCACTTTTCTGTCGTCAATTTCTGCAAATGGAAGAATCTCACCTTGTTTCACGTTACATAACCTTAGAGTTTTCAGCCAGACCTCCTTTCCAAACTTTTCTGTTACATAGTCCATGCCACTCAACACAATAGATCCTTTCATTATAAACCCCTCCTTTTGAGGTATCTTACTTCAGAAAAATATATTTTTCAAGATGTTCAGAAACTTATTTTGTAATAGAAAAACATCCACCTGAGATCTTGCAGAGACTATTCACATTCATAGAATATTTTACTGGAGAGTTGCCCGAGTGGTCGAAGGGGTCCCGCTCGAAACGGGATATCCCGCCAAAAGCGGGATCGGGGGTTCGAATCCCTCACTCTCCGCCAGATTTACATTTTAAATCAGTATCTTTGAAATTTACTTGACAAACAGATATTTTGTGGTATATTATTTATTGTCAACGCTGAAACGATAAAAGCTCTTTAAAAATTACAGATAAGTGTTGGTTGAAGAAGGAAATATTAAAGGATATTTATCGCTCTTTGAAAACTGAATAGTGATCGGTGAGGCGCCGAGACGAATAATGTGACGGACGAGAGCGGCCGTCCCGGCTCGGTGAGTCCGGGCAGCCCAGGTCAGACCTTTAACTGGAGGGTTTGATCCTGGCTCAGAGCGAACGCTGGCGGCGTGCCTAACACATGCAAGTCGAGCGTGAAACCTCGCTTCGGCGGGG